>DATEIL010000147.1:0-13837 GCA_035279085.1 Nitrososphaera sp. | reverse complement strand
AGATTTATCAAACGTCAGCCGTTACCCATTCTTCAATAATCCAGTAGTTTAATGCCTCGAGTATGTCCTCTGTTCCCTTACTCTTCACAACAGGTTTTGCATCTGACATTTGTACTTGTTCAATAAGATTATTCTCAAACAGCTCATAAGAAGTACGCTATGCTGTTCCACAATGATCTGATGTTTATGGAATTCAACGATGCATTATTCCAACTTGATTGATACCGGGCCTCATCCCAGTTTCTTTTGCTTCATTTCTTCCCACTCTACCCCGCCGAGCCCGACCATTTTCCGAAATTCATTCGCAGTAGAGGGTCCAAAGCCGGCATAGTGGTTATTTGCCGCGACTATCCCAAATGCCACTTTTTGCTTTGCACTATTGACAATTTTTGCCCACCTTTCCATTTCAGCAAGCCTGTCCTTCTGAATTTTGCCAAAATCCTTCTGGTCGATGCTCCTGTCGCCAATGAGCCGGAGGTAGATAAAGTCGGTAGTTATCTCCGGCGGCGTCTGTATCGAGTCCAGCTGGCTCCATGTCAGGCAGATCTTGTGCTTTGCCAAGAGCCTGTATACTTCCTTGTCAAACCATGAGCTGTGCCGAACCTCTATGGCATAGCGGTATTTTTTCCAGAGCAGGGGCGCCAGCCTCTCGAGCTTTGGCAGCCCTTCGGCCTTTGTCAATGACGGTGGCAGCTGGATTAGCATGCACAGCAACTTTTGCTGCAGAGGCTTCATTATTCCAAAGAAATGTTCCAGGCCGTCAAGGCCTCCGCCAAGCCTGGTATCATGGGTTACCACCTGCGGGAATTTTGCCGAAAACTTGAATGATGCGGGAGTCCCCTCCGCCCAGCGGATGGCGGTATTCCGGTTGGGTGCCTTGTAAAATGTGGAATCGATTTCAACATAGTCAAAGACTGTGCTGTAGTATCCGAGCCAATGCCTGTTCTCAAGCCGCGCTGGATAGAAATGGCCCAGCCAGCCGTCGTAGGACCACCCGGAACAGCCCACAAAGAGATTCTTCAACTGTCTGTCTCTCTGTCTCTTCTCTATTCTGTATAAATTACACGCTCTGCTATCTAGCCATTCCTATGTCGCTGACGTGCATGCATCATATGCGTAAGCATATATGCATGCCGGTTACTGCGCGCGCACAAGGCCCTCGCTCTGGAGCAGCCTGCCGATAAACGAAATGATCCTCGGCATGTCCTGCTCGGCCTTTTCAAGTGTCACTAGAAGCAGGTTGTGGTCTGGCATCGGAAATATCAGCGCCTGTATGTTCTCAAAGTCAAGCGACATGTGCCGCAGCTCGCCGAGCTTTGGCGCAAACCTGTGGAACAGCGCCGCCGACTGCCTTGACGTATTGATAAGCTCGCCCATCTCTCTTGGATTCAGGAGAAGGTTGACATCTTCCCGCAGCCTGTAGCTGCGAAGAACCCCGGTGGCGGCAACCAAGCTCGCGGATCTGATGTTTGACGAACACATCAGGACCCTTGACAGCACAAGATCTACTGACTCGCGGTAACTGCGCCCCCTCAATAGAGATATTATCGCCTCTTTGCGGTATAAGGGCTGCCCCTGCTCTTCCGGCAAATGCTGCTGCCATAATCTGCACTGGCGGATGCATATCAGGACGCCCGAACACGGCGCAGTGGTGCATGGTCTACCCTACACACATAGCTACACACATGTGCGCGCAGGTGCCATTCTCCAGCGCTTTGGATCCTTTTTTCTTACTGAACTTTGTACCGCATTAGTTCAGAGTAGGACAGGTTGAGGAACACTTCGCTGCCGTCAAATCCCTCCACTGAGGATTTCGGCAAGTTGTATTCTCTGCTTGACCCTTGCATTATGGTAAAATTGTCGCCGGCTTCAGAGATTATGTTCCCGACATCGATTCCGTCTTTCGACCTTACGTTTTTGTGCATTACCCTTTCCCAGCGCTGTATCACTGGTTCAGACATATGCCTTCGCTGTTCGATACGTGACGGAAATATTTAAGATTGGCCCCGGGGATCCCTGTTCAAAAAGTCATCAGTCGAATTACTGCAATTTTTTGGTGAGAAAGAAAATGTATCTGGAATCCCTAATAGTGCTATGCCCCTCTCGCTCTCTCAAAAGCCTCTATAGAAACCAGCATGTATCATCTAAAGCACCGCGTAAATACTTGGAATCCAGGATATTTGCGGGCAAGAAAAGAGATGACTGACATATAATTGTCTGAAATCACTTCTTCAAAGAGCAGGCGCGCAATCGTCCTTGGTTTTCTGGCATTGTTTTCAACGGCAGCGACGGCAGCAGTCCCGGTTGCACTTGCAATCACGCTTGATGGGACAAACGGTGACGACACCCTGATAGGCACTGAAGAGGCCGACAGGATCACCGGAAACGGCGGGAATGATGCCATAAGCGGCAGGGGCGGTAATGATTACCTATACGGTGGTACGGGTGACGATAAAATCTATGGAAATGATGGAAGCGACAACATTTACGCGTGGTACGGCAACAACTATGTGTCTGCCGGCTCCGGTGACGACAAAATATGGGCTACCGGCGAGCTGTCGGCATCAAATGACAACAATTTGTACGGATCCGGTGGCGACGACACATTTACCATCAGGCAGTCAGGCGCTCTGGTCCGCGGAGGCGGAGGAAACGACTATATCGATGCGGTAGCCGACTCGGGAACGGGACAGGGATTTCTCCTCTATGGCGACTCTGGCGACGACTATGCAAGGGCGGTTGACAACAAGGCCAAGATGTATGGCGGCTCCGGCAATGACCATCTGGTTGGAGTAGGCGAGGCCAGCCACGAGTTATTCGGAGGCGCGGACAACGATTGGCTTGAGATTAGCACGGACATTCCAAGCATCGCCCGGGGCGGAGACGGCGATGATTATATCAAGTCTACTTTTGAAGGAGTGCTGCGCGGAGAAGACGGAAATGACATACTGGAATCGGCGACAGAGCTTGCTTCAAACATAATGGTGGGAGGACCGGGCTCTGACGAATTCAGGTGCTACGGCGCCAACGACATGGTTGACGACTTTGACGCCTCAGAGGGCGACGTAATGGTTGGAGACTGCGAAACCTAGCCGCCCTCCTTCCGTCCCTTCTTTCTTCCATTCATCCATCTAGCCATTCGCTCATCCGTTCATGCGTGCAGGCAGCCATTCATCCATGCCGGCGGCCATGCAGCCATTGATGTATGTAAAGCCGTCCATGATGCAACAATGGAGCATCGCTTCCTAATGAGCTTCTGATGGATTTCCATTCTTTCCTTATTACGGATGCTGGGGCAAAAGTATATGCACATATCATTATGCTTAACCCTGCTCCCAATGTCATTATTTGCCCCAACTGTGGCGACGGCCAGAAAGTGGTAGATCACGAGTCCGGCGAGCTGATTTGCACCAGCTGCGGATACGTCATTCATGAGAGAGTTGGAGACGAGTCGCAGGAATGGAGCGTCCTTGCCCGCGAGCCGGAGAGCAAGATGAGGGCCAGCCGGACATCGCTCGCAAAATCGGGGATGGGCTTGTCAACCATAATCGGCCGGCCGGATAGGAGTGCCGGCAGCGGACTTGACGCCGCAGTGCGGGCGACCTTTGACAGGCTTCGCACGTGGGACTTTAGGATAAAGGGAGCCGACGAGCGGACGCTGCGGCGCGCATTTGTACATCTTGACAGGCTGAGAAGCATGCTAAACCTTTCAGACGCAATTATCGAAAAGTCGGCGTACATCTACCGCAGGGCGCAGGAAAGGGGCCTCGTACGTGGAAGAACCATGCTCGCTTTGATGGGCGCCGCTATTTACATTGTCCAGCGCGAAATGGGGATTTCCGGGACGCTTGACGACATCATTACGGCCACCAACACAAAGGAGAAGGACCTGGCAAGGGCATACAGGCTAATCATCCGAGAGCTGGACCTGAAGGTGCCACTTGTAGACCCGGTAAAATGCGTCTCTCGCGTGGCGAATAAACTCAACATCAGCGAGCGGACAAAGCGGAGGGCAATTGAAATGATAAACGGGGTGATCGAAAGCGGTCGCGCCGCAGGCAAGGACCCAATGGGGCTGGCCGCTGCCGTGCTCTACATTTCCTGCCTAAATGACGGCGAGCAGAAAAGCCAGACGGAGATAGCCGGTGCGGCAGGCGTATCGGAGGTGACGCTGAGAAAGAACTCCAAGTTGTTCGCAGGTCTTGCCGCCCAGGCTTGAGAGCTCGCTCTTGGCATGTTGTTGTATTATTATCAAATATCACATGTTTATGAGCCGGAACCGACCCATTTGATCCATGGAAACCGCGGGCCATTCCCACAGCTATGACTCTAGCCTCATGGAGAGGTTACTTTTCAAGGTTGCAAAAAAGTGGGTGGCCGGCTATACCGCAGACGAGGCAATTGCGGCGGCAAGGGACGCAAATGCAAAAGGAATGGGTGCCATCCTGAATTTCCTCGGCGAGGACATTTCCGAGCCGGACGGAGTGAAAAGCACGGTCCAGGAATACCTCTCTCTGATAGAGAGGATCGGCTCTGAAAAGATAAGGGGCTGCGTCTCTGTCAAGCCGACTCAGCTGGGGCTTGCCATCGATTATGAATTGTGTCTCTCAAATTACGGCCAGCTCGCTTCAAGGGCCGAAGAACTTAGCCAGTTCATGTGGATTGACATGGAATCCATCAGGTTTACGGAGGACACTATAGCCCTGTATCTGGAGCTGTCAAAGAAGCACAGGATGTGCGGCCTTGCCATGCAGGCTTACCTCCGCCGCACCTCCAGCGACCTTTTGCACGTAACTGAAAATGGAGGCAAGGTCAGGCTGGTAAAGGGGGCATACCACGAGCAGGAGGAACACGTGTTCGCTTCAAAAGACGAAGTGGATACCAACTATTCAAAGCTGATGAAGATGCTGCATGGAAGCGGCAACTTTTTCGCAATTGCGACGCATGATTCAAAGCTCATTGAAGAAGCAAAGTCGTTGAAGGACTCGAAGCTTGAATTTCAGCTCCTAATGGGGATCCGGGACGAACTTAAGCGCGACCTGGTGGCAGAAGGCTTTGCAGTTTCTGAATACATCCCGTACGGGGTCCAGTGGCTCCCATATTCCGTCCGCAGGATAAGGGAGCGCAAGAGAAATCTGCTCTTGCTGGCGCGCTCTTTGGTCCAGGATTAGAGAGAATACACTATTAGTAACTGCATTCGCGTTGGACTTGCTACTCAATACACTCAACTATAGATAGGCGCAATCAGACATCGGCAGGTTCTCGTAACGCGACAGCACACCGTCCAATGCTGAGACTATTTCTTTGAATTTTTTCAGCTCTATTGTGTCATTGTGGTTGAGCTCGTAGTTCTGGCGGAATTCAACAGTGTTTGTCTTATTATTGTCACCAGTAGTGATTTGCAGTCTCGCATTGTCTTCTGGCTCAATCCCAACGCAGGTCATGGAAAGGGGCGGGCACTCTTCGGTCAGATCACCCAATGAAAAGAAATCGTTTCTGTCTATTGCATCCCAAATTGTCGCCAACTCTTCTTGCGACAGGACAATAGTGGCATGCCTGCTCGCTGTTACCGAATAGCAGTTTTGCGCCGTGAATACTGCTACGGCATTGCCGTCTATGGTGAGTGTATAGTCAAGCCCAATCCCATGCGAGTATACAATCCTGAAATTTTTGGGAATTGCCGCATCACGAGGTTCTGGCGGGGCCGCATCCCCACCGGTGCCGTTTGAAGCAGCAGTCGTGCTATTGGAATATGCCGCAAAAACGACAACTAAGGCAATGCCGATAACAAGGCCTGCGGCTACAGGTGCAACAATAATGTCATCGCCGCCGGCCATAGGAGTTTTTACAACCTTTGTTGCACTCCGTAATGAAGTTTTATCCAAATGGGTCTTTGAACGAAAGTCTTTGCCTATTGCCAGTGGCCTTGCCATTGTATGATTTGATTGGAGGATGTGCAGTGAAGGACAGGTGAGCGTGTCAAAGCTATATTTTGATGACTAACCTGTTCTTTTTCTGCTTCTACTTGTACTACTACTGCTCCCCTCAGTCAGTAGCAAGTTCTCCACGGACAGATTTCCGTCACGTTGCAAGAGTTTCATAAACTGTGTTTGCCTCGCCACATTATCTGCCAGCTTTTTGTCATATTTCCCATGGATCGCGTCAGTTATGTTCTGCTCGGAATTCTTTACGTTCTCTGGATAGAGGTCGATGCCTGCAAAGTTCCTTCCAGTGAGAGCGCAGACAATTCCGGTCGTGCCCCTCCCCATGAACGGGTCTAGGACCCAGTCGCCTTCTTCCGAAGCAAAACTGATGATACGAGCAACTAGGTCTTCAGGGAATATGGCAAAATGCTCATTCCCATAGTGCGCCTTTGTCGAAATCTCCCAAACATTCCCCGGATTTTTCCCGACTGGGTTGCACACTGCGAATATGGGATAATGCTTGTGGTCTCCGACCCTTTTTCGCGTTGCATGCCGCTTGAATTTTCTGTAGCAAGTCGGACAGTGCTTTTCAGGATCATATCCATAGGCCCAAGAGATCTCGCTTGTGGAAGGCAGTTCACTAAAGGGAGTTTCTGGTCGGGCTCCGTGTATTGTTTCCGCCAGCTGGGTGATTTTTTTCCTATCGGGATTGATTGCTTCACGCTGGATGAGATGCTCAGGAGGTGTTCTGTTTCTCCCCTCTCTTGCCTCGTTGCCCTTGACCCTGATCTCGTCGAGCTTTGTAAATGATTTTTCATTCTTTGAAAGGAAAAGGATGTATTCATAAGCCTGCGTAAAGTTTTCTCTGGCGCTGCTGGCGATATTGTTTTTCTTGTACCAAATGATGTCGTCGCGAAAAGTATAACCTCCTCTGTCAACCAGTTCCAGGACAAGTTTGTGGGGAATCATTAGCTTGTGCATTTTGCGCCGGGTATCGCCTATGACTATCCAGAGCGAGCCGTCATCTGTAAGGAGCTCCTTGCATGAGATAAAGACCTCGGCCATGTTCCTGACAAAATCCCGGTCCGTCCTCTCGCGACCAAGTTCACCTTCATTTTTTCCATAATGCCTGTGGCCAAGATATGGCGGCGAGGTGATAATGAGGCGGTATTTCCCTCTTTCTTCAGGATTGCGCACAAGCTCTAGCAGTCTAGTGCGAGAGTCGCCTTCATGCAGTTCAAAGGAAATCTTGCTTGGCAAGCAGCCGCCGTCCTGATTTGGACGGTATTTCGTTTGGATTTAACCTTTTTGGATGGAGTGGCAGGAGGATGTTAAACAGACATGCACAAGTCCACCAAGCGCATTTTTTCAGGTTTTCGCGTGTGTGTTTGCATATGCATTCTCTACCTCTTATCCAAACATCACTTACTTATCTCTCGCCCGGGCACCCATGTGGATATACGCATGTTTTGTCGGGCATATCCTTCTCTTAGCTACTGTCGGACAACAGCCCTTCTTCTCCTTATTCGTCATTACTATCTACTATGGTCTGGCTCTGCTCCCTCATGAACTGCGTAAGATAGTGAGGCCCGCCGGTGCCCTTGCCGGTGGTGCCTGAGTCCTTCCAGCCGCCAAAGGGCTGGCAGCCGACCATTGCGCCGGTGGTCGCGCTAGCCTGCCTGTTTACATAGATAACTCCGGCTTCAATGTTGTCCAGAAAGTCTTGCACCTCGCTGCGGCTCCCGCTGAATATGCCGGCGGTAAGGCCATAGTCCACGTCGTTTGCCATAGAGAGCGCGTCGTCAAATTTCTCATAGTCTGCAACGCACAGTATGGGGACAAACATCTCCTCCTTGAACAGCCTGTGGTTCCTTGGAAGCCCCGCGACTATTGTCGGCTCGACATAGTAGCCGTGCTTTAGCTCTCCATCTTTTTTCAGGGATCCTCCGGCCAGCACCTTGCCCTCCTTTGCAGCAATTCTTGCATATTTTTGGTAATTCTTGTAGGCACCTTCATTTGCAAGCGGCCCGACAAAGACGTTCTGCTCAAGCGGGTTTCCCACGGGAAGGCTCTTGGTCTTGTCCACCAGCTTTTGCAGAAACTCGTTCTTGACCCTTCTGTGCACGTAAACTCGGGAGCAGGCACTGCACTTCTGGCCAGAGTATCCAAACGCCGCCTTCATCACGGCTTCAGCAGCCTTGCCAACGTCGGCAGTCTCTGTAACTATGGCAGGGTTCTTGCCCCCAAGCTCAGCGATAATAGGCTTTGGCCGGCCGGATAGCACTAGCTGCTGCTTTGACATGCCGTAGCCCACTTCTCGAGAGCCGGTAAAGACTATGCCGGCCACATCCTTGTTTTCCACAAGCTCAGATCCGACCTTGCCTCCCGAGCCTATCACCAGGTTGAGAACGCCGTCCGGCAGGCCTGCCTGCTTCATTATTTCAACGAACTTTGACGCAACAATCGGCGTGTTGCTCGACGGCTTTAGCACTACTGTGTTGCCGGTGATTAATGCCCCCGTGCTCATGCCGACCAGTATCGCGGCCGGAAAATTAAACGGCGCAATCACGCCCCACACCCCGTATGGCTTCATGACGCTTCTGCTCTTTTCATTTGGAGAGGCGCTCTTCATCTGTGTTTCATAGCCATTGTTTCGTTCCATCTCCTCTGCATAGTATCGGACAAAATCTATTGCCTCGTCCACGTCTGCAACCGCTTCATAGCGGTTCTTGCCGTTTTCATACGACAGGAGCGCTGCAAGCTCGAACTTTCTTTCACTCATAATGTCCGCCGCTGCCCTCATTATCCTTACTCGCTCCCGGTACTCGGTCCTGCCCCAGGTCTCAAATGCGGTCTTGGCGGCTGCTACTGCCCTACGCACGTGCTGTGCGCCTCCCGAGGGGAGCCGGGCAAGCAGCACCCGTGTGTCAATCGGAGAATACTGTGAAACTGTTTGAGATGTCCATACTTCTCTTCCTCCAATGATCATGGGGTATTTTTTACCAAATTCCGACCTTACATGCTCCAGCGCTCTTTCGTACCTGTCATGGAACTGCCCTTCGGCACGCTCGGTCATGAACCTGTGAAAGGTGTTTTCGTTCTCAAACATTTCCTACAGGTGGTGTAGTGTCTAGAGAAGTTTAAAAATCATCATGGTTGGGCAGGCACGCACACATATACGCATATGCATGCATGCGCACAACAGAAAAGAATACAAACAACTGTCACGAAGTATATTCCACAGCCGTGAGCGCTACAAGCAACAAGTCTCGCATTTTGCTGCTAATGATGATGGTAATAGCGCTAGTCTTTTTCATAAGCAGTTTCCTTGCAGCCTCTTTCAGCAATTCGCCGGCAACTACTACTACGACGACGACAACGACCGCAGGCACTGCCGGCTCAGGCCTTGAGGGATCGGGCAGCAATTGCATTATCGTCCGCACTGCCGAAGAGAAATATTTCGCTGATTGTATGTTCAACTAGGCCTTAGCCTTCTGTATGCAATAGAAGTTGCAACTGCGATAATGGCTGCCGCCATAGCCAGAGTTATTGGGAGCTCCGGCACTGCCGTCGTACCCTGGATTGTTAATTCCTGCAGGCCATGGTCATGTGACAAGGTGACAACGGAATGAGTCTGGTTCTCTCCTGATAAGGCATAGTCATCATCTTCTGCTACCGCCGTGCCATCCAAACTGACGGCAAATGGTCCGCCAAGCATGGCCTTTGGGATGGCCAGCTCTGTCGTTCCTGCTGCGCCCTTCACCCCTTCAAGTCCAATCTCAATGGTCTTTGCTTTGGCGTCAAAACTTGCGTTTACCACCCTAGAATTTGTATGAAGCCCAATCTCATAGGCCGTACCATTATGATCGAGAATTATGGTGCCCTGCCGAGAGAGCGCAATTTCAACAGGGGACTGCAACATAGTCTTTTGAGCCACTACAGTGCCTGTAACTGAAACGTCGGCTAGGCTGTTCAGAGTTATGTTCGAATTCGAATTCGTGTTCATGTTCAGGCCCTCGCTCACCTGCGCAGTCGCAGTCTCGTAACCGGGTGCAGCGACAACCACGTCTCCATACAGTGACCTGTCAGAGGAATCATTGACTGGCGCTGTCAGGGTAAAATTGCCTTTGGCGCCAGTTGCGACGGAAAGGTCTTCTGGGCTGCCAAAGACGCTGGCAAACCCCGGTGCCACCGAAGCATTTTCTATGGGTATCCCGTTGTGATCCCGGACCGTGCCTTTTATCGAAATAATGTCTGTAAAGTCCAGCATTATTTGCCAGCTTGGCTCGCCGGAACGCAACTCCATCGACCTTGATATTGGCACGTCGCCAAATGAGGCAGTCACGACATAATCCGTGCCGTTGTTGCCAAGCCCCCTGTCGATAACAAAGTCCCCATTTGTATTCGAGGTCCCCTCGGCCATACTCCCGGCAAGAAATTCCTGCACGCTGTCAGCCTGTGAGAACTGCTTTTCTATTGCAAAGATTGTTGCGCCGGAAACCGGCTTGCCGTTTGCATCAACAACTCTGCCGCCTATCTTGCTAGAGTTCTGGAGTACAATGATGTGATTGTAATTACTGCTGTTGCGGGTGTTGCTGTTATTATTATTGGCCTCCTGCCCATCGTTTGCAGGTACTGTAATGCTGGCATTATACGGTGAGTAACCTCTGGCAAATATCGATGGTATAATCACGTTGTACTGCCCCTGCGCCATGTCATTGTCAAGGGTATAGTTTCCCGCTGCATCCGTTATTGCGACTGATTTTACGTCGTCGCTTCCTTTTGCGAATGCGAGGACTGCAACTTCTGGAACAGGGTTGCCGTTTTTGTCGGTGACCCTTCCTGCAACAACATTTGATTTTTCAAGTTGCATGTTGAGCATCGTAAGCTTGCCCTGCTCGAGGCTGACTGTAGCCTCGGCAGAAACGTACCCTGACGGCTCTGACTTTATGAAGTCGGGAACGCGGCTTTCGGCAGGCAGGTTGATGCCCGGATAGAGTTCCTGCAGCTTGCTTGTATTGGCAACTGCAGGCTTGAACGCATAGATTTTGTGCGTACCGGTAGCAAGCCCCGTGTCAAGCACAAAGACCCCATCGTCCATGGTGACATCGTAGTTGCCCGAGTGCCTACTCTCGGCTGCAACTACTATGCCGGACAGCGGCCGGCCCGCGCTATCAGTCACCCTTCCAGAAAGCACTGCAGAGGGTTGCAGGAAAATCGTGACATTCTTCTGCTGCTGTTGTTGTTGGTCGCCCATTCCGTCTGCTGCAATCCCCACCTCTGTACTTCCAGTTACGTAGCCAGGTGCATAGACGCTGGCATTGTACGTGCCAGTGGAAAGAGGCGCTGAAATGTGGAACCGGCCGTCCGATCCGGTCAATGTACTATAAGCGGAAGCGGAAAGCAGGCTCTTGGCTACTGCAAGCATCCTGTTTACATTTGAGGGAGTCCCGCCGGAACCCAGCAGCTGTTGTAGCTCCTCAGCGTCCTGGTCGACAATTACCACCAGTGCATTGTTTATCATAGAGCTATCCGGCAACTGCGCGCTGGCAGGCAGAATGGAGGTGGTAGTGGAGAAAGATGAGAAGATTATGAGGATTGCTAGCGCTAGGACGCCAATCGCGTAGCCGTTCAACTTGAATGAGAGCGTACAGCCGGTTATAACCCAGCTCGAACATTCTTCCACCTTCCTTTCAAAAAACCCGGGTACTGGGCCGCCTCCAATTTTGTCGGATCAAAGGACGGGCATGTGTGTGCTGCTGTTGTTGTTATTATTGTTGTGTCATCCAGAGCAGCCGTTGCATACTATCTTTGTCTTGATAAGGCCCTTCTTTTGCGAGCAGTTGCTGCAGACCTTCCTGTTGCATACGCTGCACGCCCCGCTGTGGTTTGCACATGCAGTAGACCTGCATATCTCGCACCTTGTGCTGTGAGCGGCGCAAAAAGTCGAATCGCATATGTAGCAAATTGCCCTGTGCTCAAGGCATGCCGGTTCAAGGCAGAGCTTGCAGTATGCAAGGTGGTTGTTGCAGAGCAGGTTACCGCAGGCGCATGTCCAGCCCTCTGCCAGTGCGACAGAGCATGCGGCGCATCTTCCCCATGTCCCAAGTCCTGTGTGTGAGCTCCATGCAAAGTCTCCGTAATGTTCCTTGCCGTTGTTGACAATGACTCTTGCCCTGTAGTTTACCTCGACGAGCCAGCCGGTGATGTCGTGGCCGGTTGCACTCTTGATGTTTCCAAGTGCCTCATGGAACTTTTCTTCCTCTTGTTTTTCAATTTCGACGAGCTTGCGCTCCAGGTCTTTCCTGTTTGTGTGCAGCTGCTCGATCTTTCGCCGCGTGGTCAGGATCTTTTGGTTCTTTGCGTCGATCCTGTTCTCCGCCGATATGAGCCTGGCCTTCAGGGCCTTTTTCTTTTTGCTCTCTTTCTTCAGGTCCTTGTATAGCTTTTCGTATTCCCTTACCGCGTCAATGTCTGAATTGATTGCCTTGTGGAGTGACGCAATGCTGGCGCCAATGTCAGCAATCTTGGCCTGCGGCTTGGCGGATTTTTCTGCAACGTTTTCCTTTCTCCTTGCTTCCATCAGGATGTCAAATTTGAGTGCAAGGTCCTTTTCCATCGAGTTGACAGACTTTTCCAGTTCGCCCTTCCAGCGCGCTGCGTCCATTCTCAATTCATTGGGAACCGCCCTTTGTGGCACCAGGGAATGATGCTTTGGAAGTTCAACCAGCCTGCCGCCGAACGCGGCCAGCTCGACTACCTTGTCAAGCGACTGCTTGGCGTAGCCCTTTTCATATACGGAGGCACCGAGCTCAAAAATGGGGTAGAATTTTTCCTCCTGCTCTACTGAAAGGACCTTTATCGATTTTAGGTTGCTGCCAAGCTTTGCAAAAGTTGAAAGCCTTGACGGCTCGAACTTTTTCTCAAGCATCATAAAGTCCTCGGTGCCGCGTGCCTGAGTCAGTTTTGGAATGCTGTGCGCACGCTGATGATGTTGTTGTTGCTGTCCTTCTTCTTTCTCTTCTTCCTCATGTGGTTCGGCAGTATCATCATCTTCTTCTTTTTCTTCATTATGTTCAATTTCTGGCTCGGCCACCTGCTGCATGCTTTGCCGCTGCTTCTTTGCCGGCTCGGCAGCCTTTATCGGCGACATGAGCTGCGCTATTTCGCCATCCTCCAAGGGCCCGCGGTGGTATGAAAGCGTCCACCTTGACTTTACCACTCCCTTGAATTTCGGGTCAAAGATGTTGCAGTAGAATTCGCCGGGCCCAAGCTTTGAGATCTCTTGCTCTGCAAAGCTATCGAGTTCAAGGCCGACGCTTACGCGCTGTATGTCCCGCTGGGCGCCAAGCCTTCCGATAAACCGTACGTTTGCATTGGAGATGACCTTGTAGTCAAGGTCGACTGCATTCTGGCTTGCGAGTAGCATTCCAAGGCCAAATGCCCGGGCCTGCTTGATAAGCAACAGGAGGAGTTTTTTCGACGGAGGTTCCCTTACTGGCGGGCAGTAGCCCGCAATTTCGTCAAAATACAGGAGGTACCGCAGCGTCTGCGCGCTACCCTGCTTTATCAGCCACTGGAAGAGCCGCTGAAGCACCAGCTCGACAAACAGGTGCTTTTCCTGCTCTGACTGTATGTTCCTCAGGTCAAGCACGTTGATTGAAGGCTCGCTGAAAAGTTCAGAGAAATCAATCGACTCCGCCGATGACCACGACCTCAGCTTTGGGTCAGAGATTAGCAGGTTGATTTTGGTGGCAAGCTCTTTTCTCTCCTTGTCAGACACCACCTTTGAAACCGGCAGCGAGCCTATTGACCGGAACGAGGGGCTCTCTATACTCCGTATGAGCTCGCTTACAGTCAGGTTCTGCCCTGCCTTCCAGGCGTTTTCAAGTATCGCAGACACAAAGGTGATC
>DATEIL010000146.1:0-3786 GCA_035279085.1 Nitrososphaera sp. | reverse complement strand
GCTTGCAGATGTCGTCGCCGTATTACGCTAGAAGAATATGTTCAGTGATGATTGGCTGACATAAGAGAATCATCACTGTGTTATACAAAGGGCTTAAGTGTTGCTGCGAAGATTTATCCTAGACGTGAATAGTACTTCATTATTACTCTGCTACCTGTTTGCGGGACTTGCACTGGAATTTAACATGTAGTTGTCAATAATAATTCCTGTTCCCAGTTTTCTGCCGTTTCAGGTATTGGCAGCGGATGCTCAGGTCTATGGCCCTCCAAAATCCATCTTAGCCTTGCCGCCACAACAGCTGGATAAATGTAAAACGCTGGGAATTGAACCTGAAAACTGCAATGAAAAAGAAATACTGAGCCATCTCTGCATAGGCGCAATTGGCGCTCCATGTGGAGGAACAGGCCGTCCTCCGGAGCTTGACCCCGTTGTCCTGTCCGTAATTATCGGCTGCGGGGTGGCATTTGCGATAGGAACCATAGCAATCATAAAGATCAGAAATGTGAGGACAAAAAGGCTTGGCGAATGAGTGCCAAAAACCCCCTCCCTCTCCTTAACGTGCCAGCTCTGTTATAATGCGCCTATCTGTGCTTGTTGTCGGCCTGTAGAAGCTAGAACAAAATGCGCCAGCTGAATCCGTGTTTATTTTGTATGCCCTCTTCTGGCGGGGATGGCTAGGAGCTTCTACAGGCTGCCAACCCCGGCCCTGTTAGCACTGATCTGTCAGGGGCGCCTATGAAAAGTATCATGGGCGAGCCCCGGCCCGCTCGCTGTATGTGTATATACTGCTACCCTGTTGTTGATATCTGATACCCTAAATAGATCCGGACTGACCGTGGTGTGCATATGTTTTTTCCAAGGCTTTTTACTCCTCCAGGTCCAGCTCATCAACAGCGACGCCTTTTTGCTTGACCTTCAGCCGCCTCGTCGGCACCTTGTAGGTGAACGTCTCTGTCCTAGTCTCTGTAGTGCCTGATTCACTAGATTCAGAGTCCGTCGTCGTCCTGCTTCCTGTTATGGATATGGATCCGCCGAATTTTACAACTAGAAGGTCGATCTCTGCCTGCGGGCTTGATTCAATGGACAGCTCCCTTGCCACCGCGTGTTCTTTGACCTTGGTTTCGCTAGTGCCTTCCGCTTCCTCGATCGTCCTTTCAACCCGGGTCTGGAATATTTCAAAGGTAAGGTTAGTGTTGTCTCCGACTACTGTAGGCACGTCCACATAATGGAAGTAGTTGTCGGGGTCTCCAAACGTCGAGGTCCCAGTCAGGTAGGGGTTCCCTTTTAGCTGGAGGATATTCTCTTTTGACCTGTCCAGTTCCACGACAAATTCCTTGACAGATGTATCGGCTCCCGTGATTTCAAAGCCCTCGTTGACAAGTGAGCCGTATGTGAGCTCCCACGTCCCAACCAGCGGCCTGCCCTCATAGTTCTTTAACATGATTACAAGGTTGTATTTCTTTTTGCCCTTCTTGGGTGCAGGCTTGGGCTCCGGTTTAGTCGTGCCCTGGCCCTTTCTTATCCTATCCTCAGTCATGTCCTTGGCCTGCTCGTCGTCCAGACGGCCCTTTTGTTTCTCCTCGTCGATACTGTCAACGTCTTTCTTGGTGTCTTTTCTTTCATTTTCCTCGCCTTCCTTCTTGGTCTTGGCCTGCTCTTCTGGGTCGAGGGTTTTCTTCAAGATCGCCTTTGCATCCTCCTTGGAAAGTGTGCCGTTCTTCAGCGCCTCTTTCGTCAGGTCTACCATGGCTGCTGACTTTGCCAGTTCCGCCGCCTCCTTGCCAAAGGCCTGCGCGGTATCGAGGGATTTCTGGAATGTCGCCAGCGCGTTCAGCTGGTTCTGGTTCAGTCCAGTGATGTCGCGGAATGCGTCGGCCTTTCCGATTATCTGCATTAGGTCCTTCAGTGCCGTAGGGTCAGGCACAGCCGGCGCATTTTGGATGTTGACCACAGGAGCCGGGAAGTCCTTTGGCTGCAGGTTGCCCGGATCCGCTCTGCGCGTATCTGTATTGAGTGGCAGTATCTGTGTATTGGGGCTATCGGGGATCGGCGACTCCTCCCAGCGCCAGAACCTGCCCTCGTCCTTTTCCTCACACGAGTTGCACTCGCCGATCACTGCCTCTGCGTATATGCCCTTTGTAGGCATGCTTACGCGCATTGCTTCCTGCTCTTCGTGGTAATACTGCGCAAACATGTCAAATGTCTCGTCGATTGTGGGATCCAGCTGGTACCCTGGCGCAACAGGCATGATAAGCGAGTTTCCCGCTATTCCTATGATCCGATTCTCAACCACTGACGCGACGCTCCTGCCATTGGCTTTGCCCGGTGCAAGTATGCCGTCTAGCAGCATGAACCTCCTTTCCGGAGTCATGTCAAAGAAAATGGATTTGTTGTAATATTCGAAATTCTCGTTTAGGTGATGGACAAGTTTGTTTGCTGCATCAACATCCTCTCCTCTCGGATTGCGCAGCTCCTCCTTTGTCAGCGGGGTGCGTACGAATACGCCATCGCCTCCGGCAAAAATGTCGTTATCCAGGCGCTCGTTGAACAGGTGGCCTGAAATATTGTCTGTCCTGAAGCGGAGGTTGCCAGAGCGCACCCTGATTTTCATGTACTTGTTTTGGAACTGCTTCAGGTTGTCGGCTTCCTGCTGCGACAGCTTGGTCAGGTCAAGTTTTATGTTTATCCCGTCGATCTGGTCGCGCCGTATGCTGACAGGCGTTCCGGCGGCCTGCCTGAGGGTCACCCTCAAAAGCGCACTCTGTCTGAACGTGCTTGTGAGCGTCAGGTCCAGCTTGAGGTCCACGCCCTTGTCAGTTTCGACGGTGAAGGCGTCGAGCAGGTATTCTATTGCGCGCGGGCCAACGTGCTCGGCCAGCTCCTCATCCGTTATCTTTTTGTCACGAAAGTCGTCAAGGGATATGCCAAAAAGCGTATAAAACGCAATGATTGCATCGTCGATCTTGTCCTCCTTGGTGTTGAAAAAGAAAAATTCCATGAACAGTTCGCCTGTGTAGAAATTGAT
Source organism: Nitrososphaera sp. (assembly GCA_035279085.1). Taxonomy (GTDB): domain Archaea; phylum Thermoproteota; class Nitrososphaeria; order Nitrososphaerales; family Nitrososphaeraceae; genus Nitrososphaera. The sequence continues at coordinate 761 of DATEIL010000146.1, read as the reverse complement.
GGCCTGCTCTGCAAAATTCTTGCGCGGAAAGCCGATGCTGTCATAATAGTTTTCAAATGGGCTTTCCTTTTCGTGCTGGATGCGCGCAACCGCGTCAAACGCACCGCGCAGCTCTGGCCGCAGGAGGAACTTTTCCAGCGTGTTGCGCCAGCGCAGGCATTTTTCCAGGTCAAATGGCGTCATTTGAAGAGGCACAAAGAGGCACTCCTGTACGCCTGACAGACGGTTGCGCACCATAAAATGCCGCAGTACCTCAAAATACTGGATGGTAATTGCGTGACAGTGGTTGTAGTTGGCGACCGACTCGGCCGTAGCCTGCACCCGCTCGCCCTGGCTTACCGTCTGCACGACCGTGGCGCGCTGAGACCTAACCACGCTTGCGGCCTGCGCGGTCCGGTCCCTGATGCTCTGCAGGCTGTTTGCCGTACTCGTGCGGTTTGAGCTCTGACTGGCATTTGAGCCTGACGAGCTGGTCCCGCCGCTGATGCCCAAGAGGCTACCAAAACTCCCGACGCCGGGAATTATTCCCATAAGAGAACCTCCAAGCCCAAAACCGATCCCGCCGGTGCTTGCCCTTGAATTGCTCCGGAGGTTTTCAGTGAGAGTCCCGCTCACCACTTCGTTGATATCTCTATCGTGCACGAGGGTATTGTTCAGCGCTTCTTCGTATCCCAGGAACTGTGAGTTTGCAGCGCTCTCTCTCCTTTCCCAGTCAAGAACTGCAATCTGTTTCTTTTGCCCCGGGGCCAGCGGGAGTGAAT
>DATEIL010000145.1:0-18815 GCA_035279085.1 Nitrososphaera sp. | reverse complement strand
CTATCTTTTCTCTGAACTGGATTTGCTGATCAGTCGGCGGCTGCATATACGAACAATTACCATTACGACCGTATAAAGTAATGCCACAAAGGTGACTGGAGACGACCTTATCGTGGTTGAGATTCCAAGAGAGTAATGTAGCAATCTTTTTTATAGCCACGCCGCAGTCGTAGAACCGTGGTACCGACCAAGCAGATTGACCTGCGAGGCATAATTGGCAATTTTCCGAATTTTCCAAAAGACGGCATCTTGTTCCGAGATGTCAACCCCGTCTTTCGGAGCCATGACGCGCTAGAGTATATCGCAGAAGAATTCCACAGGCGCTTTGGCAAAACAAGGGTCGATGCTGTTGCAGGTATTGAATCCAGGGGATTTGTCGTCGCAACCGCGCTTGCGCTGAAATTTGGCACAGGAGTCATTATGATCCGCAAGGCCGGCAAGCTGCCGGGAAAGACGTTTAGAAAATCCTATGACATTGAATACGGCAGTGCTGTGATGGAGCTCCAGCACGACGCAGTGAAGGAGGGCCAGAATGTGCTTGTAGCCGATGACCTTATCGCCACAGGAGGTACCGCAGTTGCCGCCTCAGAGCTCATACAACAAGTGGGCGGAAAGGTTGCAGGTTTTGCATTTGTTATCGAGCTGGCAGACCTGAACGGTTCTGGCAGGCTCAAAAAGCTGGGCCACAGGGTAGAGTCGCTGGTGGTTTACGATTGAATAGCCAGAGCGCAGACATTGGGATTATCGGAGGCACCGGGGTATACGACCCGGGCCTCTTTAGCGACAGGCGCGAGCTGAAGGTGCATACACCGTACGGCGAGCCTTCAGACCTTGTTACGATAGGCGAGTATGCAGGAGTCAGGGTCGCGTTCATACCCCGGCATGGCAGGGGTCACAGGATCCCGCCACACAGGATCAACAGCAGGGCAAACATCTGGGCGCTGAAGCAGCTTGGCGTAAAGAGGATAATTGCGCCTTCAGCCGTCGGCAGCCTGCAGGAATCCTACAAGCCCGGCGACATTGCCCTTCCGGATCAGTTCATCGATTTTACAAAGAGGCGCGAGTACACATTCTATGATGGAGGCCAGGTGTGCCACGTGTCCCTTGCAGACCCATTTTGTCCCGAGCTTCGCAGCATTGCGGACAAAAAGACAAGGGATCTGGGATTTTCTTTCCACCCCAAGGGCACGTACGTGTGCATCGAAGGCCCACGATTTTCCACTAGGGCAGAGTCAAAGTTCTTCAAGGATGTGGTAAAGGCCGACATCATCGGGATGACGCTCGTCCCGGAGGTCAACCTTGCAAGGGAAGCCGAGATGTGCTACCTCTCAATCGCTACTGTGACTGACTATGACGTATGGTCTGCCACACCCGTCAGCTCGGCCGAGGTGATAGAGACGCTTGCCAAGAATGTTGAAAAGACAAAGAAACTGGTTGCCGACTTGGTCCCAGTGGCTGCTGCAGAGGAGAGAAAATGCGCCTGCGGCCATGCGCTTGAAGGCTCTCTATTATGATGTGACAAGATTGAGCTGGTGACGGCCACTATTATCATTATTACTACTACGACGGCGGCTTGATCCCTTCGGGGAGCACCACGTCGCCTTCTATCAGCTTGCGCTGTATAGTCAGCTGCAACATCTCAGGGTCTATCCCCATTTTTGCAAGCTTGTCAAGAGTCACCTTGGCGATTTTTACGCTGGCGTTGTGACCGCCTATCCTGCCAAACGCGATTGCAGTGAACCTGAATTCCTGGCCCTTTATCACAAAATAGCCGGAGAGCTTGCTTGCGATCTCGCTTCCCCTTGCATTTTTCACAAAGACCTTTACCGGCGGCATTTCATGGTCGTCGTCATCGTGGTCGTCTCGTTTCATCATTTCTTGGGCACATCCGCCACTTCCATGTTGCGGTTAACGTTACTCTCTACCAGAAAGCTCCACCATTCTGGATCGGTTATTGAAAAGTCCTTTACCATTACCTCTATCTTTTTGTCATCCGCGTCCGTGAATGTGAAATTCCCATCTTGGATCAGTTTTATCAGCCTCCAGCGCATGTGTCCAGCCCTTTTCCGGCTTATTGCAACTGCCCATTTCTTTTCCTTGTCTATCCTCGGCATTCCAATATAGTCAACGATTTCCAGGATGCCAAGGCGCTTTTCTTCGCAAAACATTTCCTTGGTCAGGAGGCTGCGCCAAATGTCTACCGACCCTATCGTCCTTCCGTTTTCATTTACATTGATGACGCCAAAATACGTCACCTTGTCGCCGCCTGTCGGATCCGAAGTAGTCATAGAGCCGTTCTTCATCCACATCCTGAATAAATGCGCCTAATTAGTCCTTCTATCCTCGTATGGCTTTTCAAGCACGATGCCAATGTTGTCCACGCGCAGGTTTTTCTTGAACGGGATGCCGTCTTCCTCGCAGCGCCTCCTGTAACGGTTGGTGATTGCAAACCGGGGATGGAGTGACTCAAATTCCGTCTTGGTGATATCAATGACCATTCCCCTGCCGACAAGCGACTTTGCAGCATCGGTGGCACGGCGCTCGCTGTCCCAGCCCAGCGCCGTGCAAATACCGTTGCCATCCATCTTTCCTTCTGTTACTATTGCAAGGAATACCTTGGCCTCGTCCTCGCTTATCCTGAGCTCGTCAATTATGGCCTGCTCTACGTTGGATAGGTTGACCGCCATGCCAACGCTACTATTTTACTTCTAGCGATTTTAGCACGTCTTCTGTATGCTGCTCGTCCTTTACTTCGTCTGCTAGGATAGTGGTAGCGAGGTTGTATGTGACATAATCCCCGAGTTCAAGCGCCTTTTTGGCCAGGCCGTTATAGTTCTCCACGGCCTTGCCTTCAAATTCCAGTGCTCTTTCAAGGGCGGCCCTCAATGTAAGGTGCTTTGACGGGTCCAGGGGCCCTATAGTGCTGAACTGATTCCACTCTGCCGGCTCGCTTGGTGCAATGTCTCCCAGCTCCGAAATCCTGTCGGCCAGCAGCTCGGCGTGGCCAAGCTCGCCTGTAGCCTGTGTTTTGAGCGCGGCTGCATAAGTCACCAGCCCTATCCCTTCCATGTTGATGCCCACGTACCAAAAGTAGTGAAATATCCTCATTTCGTCGCAATAGGCCTTTTTCAGGATGTCAATAATTACAGTGGCGTTGTTTCCGAGTAGCTTTTTCTCTGTCCTGCCCATGTCCAGAAGAATGGCACCGGAGGTATATTTATCTAATCTAATCTAATCTAGTGTGTCCTAGAACTGGACCAGGCTTCGGTACTTTGCAAAGCGGTTTTCAACGTCCTGCTGCTCCAATGACAGCAGTCGCCTGACTCCAAAGTCCTCGACTGCAAATGACCCCATCACGTTTCCATAAATTACCGCCTCCTTCATGGAAGCAAAGTCCAGCCTGCCGGCGCGTGCAAGGTGTCCCAAAAAGCCGCCGGCAAACGAGTCGCCGGCGCCAGTCGGGTCGACAATTTCGTCAAGAAAAAAGGCAGAGGCAGGAAACACCGAGCCGTCTGAGGCAAACATGATAGCGCCATGCTCTCCCTTTTTGATAATCACAAACCTTGCCCCCCACGACAGGATTTTTTTTGCGCACCGTGCAAGATTTGCCTCCTTGCACAGGAGCCTTGCCTCGTTGTCATTTATCACAACACCATCGGTCTTGCCAATCATGTCCACTACGCCCTGCCTGTCGCCGTGTATCCAGAACTCTATGGTGTCGCAGACTACCATCTTGGGCCCGTCGAAATGCTTCAAGATCTTGATATTTTGCTGGGGGTCGTTGTTTGCGAGGTAGACGTAATCCGACTTGGCATAGTGCTCAGGTATGACGGGTTCAAAGCCTGCAATGACTCCAAGCTCTGTCTTGTTAGTCGTCCTGTTTGATAGGTCATAATCAAAGGACGAGTCGTAATGAAATGTCTTGCCTCCCTGTACCGTGACTATGCCGGCAGTATCGATGCCTTTTGCCCGTATGGAATCCAAATGTTCTGCGGGCATGTCAGAGCCTACGGCGGCAACTATCGAGGTCCTTGAAAACATGCTGGCAGAGATTGACGCAAAGGTTGCCGCCCCGCCCAGTATGCGGGTCTCTGTCCGAAACGGCGTCCGGGTCGTGTCAAGTGCTACGGTGCCAAAAACAGTGAGCAATGTCGTTACTGTGATGTGAGCAGGGATATTCGCAAATAAATGTGCCTCTGCCCGCATGGCAGCGTTGCAATAATAATAGTCAGTGGCGGCATCATCATCATAATTAAATAACAAGCCCGGCGACGATCAAGTGACTGCACTTGCGGCTTGTAATTGCCATCACCGGAGCCTCCGGAGTCATATACGGGATCCGGACGCTTGAGGCCCTGAAAAAAATCGGAGTAGAATCCCACCTTATCATAAGCGAGTGGGGCGCAAGGAACATCAAAATCGAGACCGACTATACCGTGGACTATGTCAGGTCGCTTCCCACAGGCGTGTATGAAGACGACAACCTGGCTGCGCCGGTTTCAAGCGGCTCATTTAGGACCGACGGGATGGCAGTGGTGCCCTGCAGCATGAAGACGCTTGCAAGCATTGCAAACGGCTTTGACGACAGCCTCGTTTCAAGGGCCGCAGGGGTATGTCTCAAAGAGCAGCGCAAGCTCGTGGTGGTGCCAAGAGAGACTCCGCTTTCAAAGATCCACCTTGGGAACATGGCAAAGCTGGCAGATGCCGGGGCCGCAGTCGTTCCTGCGATGCCGGGCTTTTACCACAGGCCCAAGTCTATGGATGACCTGATCAACCACATCGTAGGAAAAGTCCTCGACCAGTTTGGCATTGAACACGCCCTCTTCAAACGCTGGGGCGGCAGGTAAGGTAAGGTAAGATGCTACGGGGCATAACAGAAGATTAAAAAAAAGAGATAACAGAACAAGGATTTATAATCTTGCAAGACTATTCTAGATTGGAAATGCCGACAGGAGGAGGTGTGGCATCAGCATAGCTCGATACAAAAAGAAATACGCAAACAAGTCTGCGGATTTCATAGTTCCCCTCCTTGCTCTGCTCTTCGTCGGCATCATGTTTGTGCTCTTCTCCCGCTCACAAGGCGGAATTGGCTTCCTGTTCCTCGCCGGCGCGTCTGGCCTCATGATATACTGGATCAGGGAAGTCAGGATCATGGCAAGGTCTGAGGATCAGAGGCTCATGATGGCCAGGGAAAGCGAACAGAAGGACTGGGTATACGACCTGATAAAGAACAACGAGGAAATGGTGTTTGTGGCCGAGGTTCCGGGACCGGAAGATCAGATTAATGTCCGTCTCACAGAAGGGCTCCTGAGAATAAAGGGCGGACAAAACTTTACCCGCGACGTTCCCCTTGAGCACTCAAACGACATGGGCATTTCAGATTACAAGTACAGAAACGGCGTGCTGACCGTCAAGATTCAAAAGATGTAGTAGTGCTGGTGGTGCTTTCTTTTTCTATACCGCTGTTGTTGTTGCTGCTGTCTTCCCAGAGCCTCATCTTTTCCAGCTTGTCCTTCCGCTTTGCACCCTGAAGCATCGCATAGACTGACTTGTGCATGCTACCTTTTGCAAGCATCGCTATTGCGTCTGTCGCTAGTTTCACTTCCCGGTAACTTCCAATAAAAGCGACCGTGTGGCCGTACACCGAAACGTACGAGCCGGTGAGCTCCTCTATCATCCTGCGGGCCTTGCCGCCTTCGCCGATTATCCTTCCCCTTATCCGGGCAAGTGCGCTTGGCGACTTTCCTGCATAGTCATGCAGATCCAGCTGCTGGAACATTATTTCTTCGTCTTCAAAAAGATGGTACGCCCGCTCCGGAGAGAACCCTCGCGAGATGGCAGTTATCACTTCAATGGCCCGGAAAGCCTCTATCTGCTCTGCCGGCTTTGTTGACGATACAAGGGCGTCTCCGGTCTCACTGTCAATTGCGATCTCGACTCCGCAGCGCTTTTCTATCTGCTGCTTTACCTTGCCGCGCTTGCCTATAAGTGCGCCAATCCTCTCCCTTGGTATCTTGATCGTGTGTTGGAAGCTCATGTTTGGTCACTACACCCCTTTTGTTATCTGTTCCACAATGTCAGCGGTATCGCCCGTTTCGACGCCACGCTTTTCAAAGAACCTGTTTATATTGAGTACATCGCGGACTAAAAATTGTTTTGAATTGGGGTGCTTGATGTCTACGGCGGAACCAAAATCAAAGAGCATAATTCCATCACCGCTTCTGAAAATGTTGTATTCAGACATGTCTGCGTGGACAAGGCCGGCCTTTTTGTACAAAAGTGAAATCTGCTCGATCACCTGCCTGTAGTCGTCAGGCGCCACTTCGGTATCGACTAGGGGCCTGGCGGGGTCGCCCTCGCTGTCAGTCACGTATTCCATTACGAGCACATTCTTTTTTACCGCTATGGCAGCAGGCACTTTTACGCCTGCAGAACGCGCCGACTGCATGTTCTTGAACTCTTTTCTCGCCCAGAGCGACATCATGTTCCTGCTGCCCCTCTTTATGTCAGAAAACCGCGGGTCGCCTGCAATATACTGCATGCGCTTTTTGAATTCGGCGCTAACTGTAAGATATATTTTTAGCGTCACAAGCGAGCCGTCTGGCGCTTCGGCTAGGTATACCTTGGATTCCTTTCCGGCGGCAAGCGAGCCCTTCACTTCGCCAATCACCCGATCGCTCCTCAGGTCGTTTATCGCAAGCAGTGTTGGCACGTCAAAAACGTCATCAAAGACCTGATAGTCCTCGGATCTTTTCACAAGGATCCTGCTTTCGCGCTCGCGCCGGGACAGCCGCCTGTCGGCCCTATCTATTGCCTTGCCCCTTTCATCAGGCAGCAGCGGCGGTGGCTGCTGATGATGTTGTTCAGAGCCTCCTCCTTCTTCTTCCTCGTACCCCAATCAAGAGGTACCAATGCCTTGATCCATTATTATCTTTGTGTGCAGATGCATGGGTGTGCCGGGTGCGGTGTGTATCTGACACAGATAATAATAATAAAGGAGCGCGCTTTTTACCCGTGTCGGAACTTGTATATCATGAGAAATGGCACGCCCGATATCCTCTTGATGCTTACATCCTTTGCCATCTTTAGTTCTATTGCATGGCCCACTATTCTGTTTCCCACCAGGTTTGCAATGTCGCACTTTTGTAACAGCTCCTGCGCCCGGCCAAGTTCTATGGTGTCCTGCTGGTAGTACTCTTTGCTCAAGCTGATCACGAGGCCGTCCTGCTCCAGCGTCGTCCCTATAAGGTCAAGGTCACAAATGTCGACCATCATGGCACCCTGGTAGCTGGTTGCCCGCGCAGCGAATTGCTCCAAAGTCATAGTTTCAACGACAACAGAAGGTAATGAGGCTTTGCCCTAACCTGCCACAGCCACCTATCCATAGGTCTCTATCTTGATGTCAAACGAGCCGTCCTTTCTCTTGTTGCGGTTGGTGACAAATCCAAGAGGAGAGAGGATTGCGACTACGCCGTCAATGGTTCCCTGATATCCGCAGATGTGGAAAAAAGAGTTTTCCGGCGTGACCGGCCTGCCCAGCGCCTTTTCAAGCTTTGATTCGGCGCCGGTGCTGTCTTTTGCCAGCAATGACTCCACTCTGCCGGTGTTTCCTGCCCACCCCCTCGATAGTTCGTCGGTAGGCCTGCTGACCGTTGGAATGTAGATGAAATTTTCGCCCGGCTGCTGCATCTCTTCAAAGAGGGCCTTGTAGCCAAGCTCCTTTACATTTTTCGCCCCGTGCAAAAGCACCACCTTTCTCTTTGAACCGGTGTTCTTCAGGTGGAGGGCATAGCTTACAAACGGTGCAAGGCCTGTGCCTGAAGCGACAAGGACAAGCTGCCGATTGTCAGGTGAGCCGTCGGTCCTTTTGTCTTCCAGCGTAAAGGCTCCGGCGGGCTTGCGCCAGTAGAGCGTGTCGCCTACTTTGAGGTCAAACAGTGCACTTGTGAACTTGCCCATTATCGGCTCCCGGGCGAGTTTAACATAAAGCTCATAGTATCGCTTCTCCTCGGGTGGAGATGATATCGAGTATGCGCGATAGGTTATCCTGTCCTCGCCGGGGAACTGCAGGCCCAGTGTGACGAACTGGCCGGCCTTAAAGTCTGGAACAGGACTTCCGTCTGCAGGCTGGATCCGCAATATCGCGAGATCCGGCGCAATGTCGCTTCGGTAGACGAGTTTGCCGAGATTTGGCTGCGCCTGTCCGGTGGAGCTCATTTGCCAGATTTTGGAACAATTTGAGAGGTGTATATACGTGACGACGACTACTACTACTGCCAACCATCTATCTATCTCTCCCTCCGCCCTGCTGCCTGCTTCAGCCCGGGAGAGTGTGTGGGGCGAGGGAAGAAAAAGTAAGCAGCAGTAACAACAACAACGACAGTAGTACGCTATTTATGGAGCTTCAAAAGACCTATGCTCGATTTGGCAAGCAAGAAAGGCATTGCCATTACGGCAGCCATTGCGGCAGGGATTGTGGGCGCAAGTTTTCTCGTGTGGTTTGTGCCGCAGAGCAGCCCGGGGAGCATTATAACAGATGTCCCCCGAACCGATGAAGAGATAGCCTCTGATGTCTACTCCAGACACATAGACATGGCCAGCAGGATCGACTCGGACTTTGCCGCCTGGAAGAACGGAACAAAGACATCGGACGAAGTCCTTGGCAGCATTAGCTCCGCACGTACAGAAACCCAGCAACTTGTCCGGGAAATCCAAAGGCAGCCCGCGCAGGAGTGGCGACAGAGCTATGACCTGTACGAGCAGGCATTGGATGTATTTGGAGAATACCTTGGTGAAGTTGAGGCGGCTGTCAAAGGCGGCGATAATACTACTGCGAGCCAGCAGCAAGAGATAGACAGCCTGAAGGCAGAGTGGCAGGACTATGTCGATCAATCGGTGCAGGCAATGCCGGCTTCGAAATAGTAATAGCAGTAGTAATAATACAATTATTGTTACTCATCACAATCGTCATCATTAATTATCTCACCATCACTTTGTCACCGAAAGGATCTGGTCTATCCTTGCATCTGTCTTGAACGCGCCGGGGTTCAGCGCTGTCCGTGACGCCCTGTGACCAGAAGTGCGGAGTCTTTCAATTATCTTTTGCACCGAAAGCGGGTTTGTCCGGTTTTTTGCCGAAATCTCGTCGGCTTTGAAGTAGTACGGGATTTCGCTTATCTCCTCCACCGCAGCCTCTATCACTTTTTTTGACTGCCTGCCCGAGTCAAGCCCGGCCATCCGGCCCACGAATTCCCTGTCATAAAGAGCACCGGTCCACAGCTGACCCCCTGTACGCATAGAGCTTTCGCACAGCTCGCACTTGACAGACGGCGCTGGATGTTCCGCCTGCGCGATGCGGTGGCCGCACTGGAAGCAATGCAGGACATACCCTACGTCAGAGAAGACATCGTTTGCCTGGCTGCTGCTTACAGATACAGTAGCATAGACCCGCATGTAATGCATCGTCGCATGGACAAATACCGGCCGTATGGCAAGCTCAAGCCTTGAGGCCGTAAGGGCCAGAAGCGACAGCATCAGCCTGATTGCCGTTTCATTGCCGTAGGCGTTGTTCAGGGGCCGGCCATAGTACCGCCGCAGGCACACCTTTGGGTAAATCCCGCAGAGAACCGCAGTGTCGGTTGCAGTCAGGGACACCAGGCCTCCGTCCAGGACTGCGCGAAGGACGCAGTCTACATGCCTGGCGGGGGTGCCAAAGGGGTCCAGGTCAACAATCCCAAAACGATCTCCGGCCTCGGTGCCCTGCAGCAGAAACTTGCAGACTTTATTGATTGAAAACCGGCACTTGTCTGCAACAGAATTGAGCCGCGCCGCCTGCTCTGCAGCTGCAATTGCAGTGGCATTGATGTCATTTGCATACACTGCCGACATTTCAGGGATTTCGGCCGCCACGCGCAGGGCGCGCGCCCCGATCCCGGCAAAGCCGTCTGCAAACGTCCTGTCCTCCTCTTTTATCAGCGATGGCAGAAACGCCCTGTAGGCAGTGATTGACAGGTCGCGGCTGAGCCTTGCAACGGGGTTAAAGAACGCAGGAGTCTTTGGAGGCACCTTTGCGGTAAGCGATTCTGCAGGGACAAGGAGGGCAGTGCCTCCTTCAGTAGTCTGGACGAATCCTCCCGGCGCCTGCAATGGATTGCACTGTAATCTTGCTATATTTATAGAGAAAGCCGGTTCTTGTTTTTACAGACGCAATTGATAATAAATACCCCGCAATCCAGCTTTACGGTTAGCAGGGATTTGCGGGCAAAGAGGGGACTCCTTGTCGGAGGAGTTGACGAAGCAGGCAGGGGGTCGATAATCGGCCCTCTAGTTGTTGCAGGGATTGGAATCCAAGAGTCAAAGATAGCCAAGCTCAGGCAGCTGGGAGTTAGGGATTCAAAGACTCTGACTCCAAAGGCAAGGGCCAGGCTGTTTGGTGAAATAGTCAAGGTAGTGGACTCTATATGCGTCCGCAGGATAGGGCCGGAAGAAGTCGACGGAAGCGTGATGCTCAACCACGGCCTCAACAGGCTCGAGGCTAGGACGATGGCAGAGGTCATTGACAACATCGGAGCCGACGAAGTCTATGTTGATTCGTGCGATGTCAACCCTGCAAGGTACAGGTCGAGCATCGAGCAGAGCCTTCTGTGCCCGCCAAAAAGGCTGCATTCGCTGCACCATGCAGATTCGCTCAACATTGCAGTGTCTGCCGCGTCCATAATCGCCAAGATAACAAGGGATCAGGAGATCCAGGAGATCCGAAACAGGTATGGCCCGGAAATCGGCAGTGGCTATCCTTCGGATTCCACGACAATGGACTTTATCAGAAAGTGGGTGGCAACCACCGGAGGCGCGCCGGAATTTGCGAGAAAATCGTGGAAGCCTGTCCGAGAGATGCTGGAGCAGACGGCACAGTGCACGCTCTCCTACTACGGCCCGTAGGTGCACAGGATAAGCCCGTGATCCTTGTCAAAGGGCTCCAGGTTGATTATCTGATCTATTGAAAAACCGTTCTTTTCCAGCCGCTTGGCCTCCTGGATGACTACCGCCTTTGGGTCCATGGTGACGTCTATGCTCCTTGTCTTTATCACCAGCAGCATGAGTCCGGCCTTTTTCAGGTAGGCTGCACAGTTTGCAATTGCAATGTCTGTCTGGTCAGGCTGGGCTATGTCGCAGTATACGACATCCACCTTGCCAAAGACAGAGAAATAGGCCTGCGGCCTGCGTGCATCTTCAATTATCGGAACGACGTTCTTTCTGTTGGATGCCACGTTTTGAATTAGCTCCCTTGCGACACGAGTCGCCGGCTCTACGGCAAACACTATCCCGGAATTGCCAACAATGTCAGAAACGTGGCTCACAGTAGTGCCGGTAGATGCGCCCAGGTATAGCACCTTGGTTCCGCTTTTTATCGGCATGTTCTTCATGCCTTTTTTCAGCGCGGCTGCAAGCTTGCTCCTGAAGGGATCCCACAGCCGGTATTCTTCGCCGTCCTGCCGGACGAGCTTTTCTCCATAGACGTTGGATCCCTTTGCCAGGTTGAGTGTAGCGACGTTTTTCTCGCCGGCTACCGATATCCACCTAATAGCGTCGCTTTCCAAAACGCTTCTGCCTTCTGCTGTCCTTCTTTCTCTTGTCCCGGCTCCTGTCGCCGCCACTACTACCACTGCCACCACCGAATCTTCTTGCTCCTCCTCCACCTTCTCGCCTTCCTCCGCGGGGCTCTTGCTGTTGTTCTTGCCTCTGGACGTGTTCCCTGTATTTCCTGTCGCGCTCTTTTTCAGGAACTGGCTCTTTGTACTTCTCCCGGATTTCTGAAATCCTGGTGTTCAGCTTGTCGCCGATTGTTGCGTCCTTGCCCGCGTGTCTGTAATAGTCAATCCTTGCGGCTATTGCGACCTTTGATGCGACTGCCCGTGCTATCTTGCCCCTCTGCCACCTTGGAGCAGAGTGAATGAGCGGGTGCTGGAAGAGGAGTCCGTGCTTTGGTGGCCGGGCGCCGGTCTTGAGTGCGCGGAAGAGTGCCTTTTCGGCCCCGAGAACCTGTATGGTGCTTGCAGGGAGCGTGGCAAGGCGCGCAAGGCTTCCGGCTTTGGCGATTATCCTTGCGCCTACTGTCGCTGTTAGCAGCTCCTTGACGTTGGGTGCCACGGCCTCCATCGACATTTCTATGTGGTCTGCAAGCACCCTTCGGAGGTCTGATTGGGAGATCACCTGATCAGCCAGCCTCTTTACAATCGCAAGGTTCTCAGGCGTCATGTCTCCCCCCTTGCTTCTGCCCGCCGCGTCCAGCATCACCTCGACTTTTTTATCCTGCATCCCTGATGCCTGGAGGATCTCTGTGGTGATGTTTTGGCGCTGGCCGGCCCGGCTGACTATTTCTGCGTATGCGACCAGGCTCTGCAGCAGGTTGTCAAGTTCGGGGAAGTGGAGCCCGTACCACTCCCGGAGCCTTGCGCCCACTGTATTGATTATCTTGTCAAGCTCGTCAAGCGCGTTTATCGACTGAATGATATGGAGGTCGAGCCGCTCAGATGCCTCCTTTACCCTTGAAGATGACAGCTTGATGGCAAACTCCCGGAGCGCCTGCAGCGCTTCAGCCTCATTGTCCGCAAATCCGGAATTTACGATAAAAGTCGGCTTGCTGTCCTGTATGAACTGCCGCTGGTCTTCCGGCATGAGCGAGCTGATATAGCCGGCCTGGCGGAGCACTGCCACAACACTCGCGTCGTTTGCAGTCACCAGGCTAAATGATCGCAATTTTTCAATGAACTGGCGAATTTCGTCAGGGATCGCGCCGCTCTTTAGCAGCCTGTACGACCTTGTCGCATCGTCAAACCTCTTTGATGCGACCAGCCGGGCGCCTTCGTCAAACGCTGCGATGCCAAGCTCGGTAAGCACTACGGAGCAACTACTGTTATTACTGTTATTACTTGCCATTCTTCAAGACCCCTACGGGCATGCCGATTAAAAAGCTAAGCCATATTGTATTAAATGCAACCCTGTGCAGTGAACCGGCAATGGGGCTGACAACTGCTGACAGAAAGGAGCTTGAATCGCTTATCAAGGCCGCCGCAAACGACCCCAAGGTGCCGGTGGGGATTGCCCGGAGGATGGTCCCGAATCAGGGCGACATCGAAGATTTCGCATACGGCCTGTCATCCGGGATGGTCATCGGCAACTTTTCAGCCTTGTTCCGGAGCAGAAACGGCAGGGAGCTTGACAGGGATGAGATCGCAGACCTCTTTTCTGTCCTGATGACCAAGATGCCCCGGATCCGCCAGTCAATAAAGAAGCATCTTGACATGCGATAAAATGAAAAGAAAGTAGAGAAGGAAAGCGAGAGCGTGTGTAAACGTTTATCTAACGTGCAGCTCGATCAACTCTCTGCCTTTGCTAGACAAAAAGTCAAGGCTGCCGGTCGCCATAAAGGATGTGGTAATCGTCGTGGCCGGTGTGGCTATAGTCTGGGCGATCGTCTGGATCTGGTTTGGGACAAACCCGTTTTATGTCGTGTCCAGCGGCAGCATGGAGCCGGTCCTCAAGCAGTACGATATCCTTGTAGTCCGTGATGGACAATCATTTGACGAGCTTAAAGTCGGCGAGATTATTGTTTTCCACCGGCCTGAAGGAGGCGACAGGGTCATTGTCCACAGGATTGTCGAAATCGCGGAAGGGAGGGACGGCGACAGGATACTCCGGACTAAGGGCGACGCAAACCCATCGTCGATTCCGGGAACTGACTTTCCGATTTCAAGGGACGATTACATTGGCAGGGTGGTATACGTAATTCCGGGCGTAGGCTTTATCACCCAGGCAATCGCGCCGCCCGTTAACTATATCATAATTGCAATAATTCTGGCAATCCTGTTCTTGAACAGGATGGGCAAAAAGAACAAGCCCGTAGAGCAGGAATTCACTGGAGGGGCTGCAGCGGGGACGGCGACGACAACAACAACTGCAGCATCAGCATCATCAGGAGAAATTATGCACACTGATCCTCCGGTTCTAGATCCTGTCGCCGACAGGCCCTCCGGAACTCAGGAGCAGAATAATCCCACTGGTGACGGAAACACCGCTGGCAGCAACGGCAACACCAGCAACAACAACGTCAACACCGATAGACCGGCTACAAGTGTCGCTGAAGTAAACCACCAGGAGCAAGGCCGGGATAAGAATGATGAAGTCAAGGACTGAATACCTCACATTCAACACGCCTGCAAGACGGGCGTTTATCAACATCACCCCTGAGGTAAGAAAGGTTGTTTCTGCAAGCGGAATAAGTGAAGGACTATGCCTTGTCAATGCAATGCATATTTCCGCAAGCGTCTTTGTAAACGACGATGAACACGGCCTCCACCAGGATTTTGAGCGCTGGCTTGAAGAGTTGGCACCTTATTCACCCGAGAGCTATCTGCACAACAGAACCGGCGAGGACAACGCTGACGCCCACCTGAAGAGGCAGGTGATGGGCAGAGAAGCAGTAATAGCAGTTACAGCAGGCAAGCTTGACTTTGGGCCATGGGAGCAGATCTTTTATGGGGAGTTTGATGGCCAGAGGCCTAAACGCGTGCTGGTCAAGGTAATAGGCGAATAACGACAGATCTCTGCGGGCGTCGAGGTGGAATTTACTGTAAAAAGCTGGTAAGCAGGTATATATATAACGCCTTTATAAAGCGTATATATATGCCGCAAACCAAGCCGATTGTGAGCATTGAGAACGTCGTCGCTTCCGCAACTGTAAATCAGACGGTCAATCTTAACCTGATTACTCAGATTTTTCCAGACGTTGAATATCATCCTGATCAGTTTCCAGGCTTGGTCTTTAGGCTGAGGTCTCCAAAGACTGCAACCCTCATCTTTAGCTCCGGCAAGATGGTCTGCACCGGCGCCAAGTCCGAAAAGATGGCAATCCAGGCAGTCAAAAATGTCGTCCTCAAGCTAAAGAAAGGGGGGATACCGCTGGAGCATGAGCCCCAGATAGAGATACAAAACATTGTGGCATCGGCAAGCCTTGGCGGCAAAATACACCTAGAGCTTGCTGCAAGGGTGCTCCCAAGGAGCATGTACGAGCCCGAGCAGTTCCCCGGTCTTATACACAGGATGCTGGATCCAAAGACGGTGATACTGCTCTTTGCAAGCGGTAAGCTGGTCTGCACAGGCGCAAAGAAGGAAAGCGAAGTATACAGGGCAGTGAGCAACCTGCACACGCTCTTGGAAGAAAAGAACCTTATGATCTACGAAGGCTGATGATACGCGTGTATTTTTTGTGTGTGTATACACACATATCATATGACTAGATAGAGAGACACTAGTCTGTTTCATAGTCTCCCCTTGATGCAATCTGCTTGATGACTGACTCGAGGGTATTGTCATCGATCAGGCCAGCCCCATGGAGCGCATTTGCAATGTCGTTGACAGAGGTCACGGCAGTCAGCCGGATGTTCATTTTCTTCAGGTGCTCGTCGGCGCCTTCCATCCTGTTTACCAATGCGACAACATCCTGTACTATTCCGCCGTTTGCCCGTATTACGTCAACGGCATAGCCCACGGAATTTCCCGTGGTGGCGACATCGTCGACGATGACTACGCGGCCGCCCGACGCAAGGTGGCCCTCCACAAGCTTGCTGGTCCCGTGCCCCTTTGACTCTTTTCTCACATATGCAAACGGTTTTTCCATTTCATATGCAAGCGCGGAGCCAAATACAAGTCCCGAGGTAGGCACGGACACCAAGGTTTCAAAGTTGGTGCCAACCTTGGATTGTACGACCTGCTTTAGCGCCTGAATTGTAAGGCGAAAGTGCTTCGGAAAGCTTGGCAGCATTCGCAGGTCGATGTAGTAAGGGCTGGGCTTGCCGGAGGTCAGGGTGAATGCGCCGAACCGGAGGGCATTTGACTTTAGGAGAAATGACGCAAATTCGAGAGTAAAATCAGCGGAATCCAACTGGTATATCGTAACAGAGATTCATTTTTATCTTTATCCTTGTTGCACTGCACTTGATGCCAGAGATTTGGCTCAAATACGGCCCCACCGACGTGGTGCTGGACATCAAGTTCGATAACCTGTCAAGCCAGATATCTTCCTCTTTTCAGCCGATGCCGGAAGAGCAGTTAAAGGCTGCAGTTGATGCCGTGCCAGTTACAGACAACATGCTGGTAATGTCTCTGTCATCTTCAAAGGCTGCTTCAAAGGCAGTACTCATGCTTGCCGAGTCTGCACGCGCAAAGGGCTTTGGAGTCACTGTGGACGTGCCGGCGCGAATTGCCGGGGCCATGCGGACGAACCTGACTGCGCTGGCAGGAGGCGAAGTCGTCCCGATTAACCGCGCTGACTACCAGTCGTTTCAGGATAGGGCCGGCAGGTTCCAGTCAACCATAGTCGTGTCCTCGGTGTCATACGATCCTCTGTTTGGATATGCCGGCGGACCCACCGGAATACTACGGAATTTCATGCCTGAAAAGATGGCTGAAGCATACAATGCGAGACGTGACAACCTGCCATCACCAGGGGAAGAGCTCGGGCCGGTCAAAGTCGCCGTGTCTGCGATGGATGGCATCTCTGCTACATCAATAGAGCTTGTCGCAAACGGCTCCGGCGTCGCCGGCGTCCACACAGGGACGCTGCAGGACGCCTTTGGCGCAGCCACTTCGCAACTCAGGTCAATATCGGTTGCAGAGGAAGAGCCGGCAAAGTGCGCGGTAATGAGTGCAAGCGCGGATGCCGGAGTCCAGACTACGCTCTTGTCGTCACTCAATTCACTCTGGAATAACATTCACATCGTAAAGGAGGGAGGGACCGCGGTGCTTCTGGCGGAGAGCCGTGATGGGGTCGGAGGCGGGGCGCTCCAGATGCTGGTAGAAGGCAGGCTCAGGCCGGAACTGGTCAGCCAGGGCCCATATGTCGAGGGGCTTGAACATCTCTTGTTTGCAGCTGAATTACGCCAGAAATGTGAACTGGGTCTCGTGTCAGCCCTGCCCAGATATTATGCAACCAGGCTTGGCTTTACGACTTATTCCGGCATGAACGATGTCCTGCAAAAGCTGCCAGAAAAGGTCGGCAAGAGCTACAGGGCAATTGTGCTGTCAGACGCGGACATTACCCTGCTAAAGCCCAAGATCTAGAAAAGATATGGCGGCAGCGATCCGCACAACACTGTGAGTATCAGTGCAACTGCAAAGAGCATCTTTCTCTTTTTGGAAAGGGGAGTCACGTCGTCCAAGGGGGGATTTTCAGGAGCCCTGAGCGTAATAATGAGCACCAGCACTGCCATCACAGGGTACAGCACTCCGAGGACGCCGATGCTTGCAAACGTAATGATGCGGTGGTATTTCGCTCCAAGCGTGGCCCTTGCAATGTGTCCACCATCAAGCTGAGAGGCGGGAACGAGGTTGAGGAAGGTCAGAAGGAACCCAAGCCACGCTGCAAACATGACTGGCGACATGACGAGAACCATGCCGTCGCTGGGAAGGTTCCCGGTCAACTGCATCGTGGCCATCATTATCAGGCTTGGATGCAGGTTCAGCCTCGGGCCCTCGCCTAGGACATCGGTAGCCTGGTCGGCAGGGATCAGTACGGATATTGAAGAACCGTATACGGATACGATTATTGCAACGAAAAGGCCGGCAAGCGGACCTGATATCCCCACGTCAAACATTGCATTGCGATTGGGCATGTTGCTCCTCATCCTTATCATGGCCCCCAGAGTGGGCGAAAAGAGCAGGGGCACCATGGGGATGAAATACGGCCATGATATCTTGATCCCGTAATGCTTGGCGGCTATCATGTGGCCCAGCTCGTGAATGCCAAGGATTCCCATAAGGGACATGGTGTAGACTACCGCAAGCAGGGATGGATCGAATATCCCAATCCGCTCAAATACAGGGTCGTAGCGGAGGTAGCCGTCTATAAAGACCACAGAGACGGTTACAACGAAAAGCATGAGTGGCAAATAGCGGAGCAGCAGGTTCTTCCTCTGCTTCTGCACCGGCAGCCTGTGGACGGTCAGCACCGTGCCTCCGCTTATTGAAAGCCTCGCGGATTTCAGGCTGGGCATCAGCCATCGGATGTATTGCCTTTTGGCCACGGTGGCCACCATCCCGATGTTGCCCAGCTGGCTCAGCAGGGCCGGAAACTTGTTACGGACTTCGGATTCGGCAATAAGAAACTGGACGTAGTCGTCCTTGGCGTTATGCTGGAAGTCCTTTATCGTGAATAGCGAAGAAACGATAGGGATCGCACGGCTAAAATCGCCACTCAGGATGCTGGCCACAGCGATCATAAATTGAGTGGCAATCAAATTTAAAGCATATCCCAAGACTTCATGTATGTACACCCCCGCTTCAGGGATTACTGTCTAGAATCGTAGCTTGAACCTGTAAGGTTAAATAATGTGTTTTTATCTTTGATCTCTAGTTTGCAGACTGCTCTGCGGAAAGTAGGGGACTATGTGATCCGCCGCTGCGATGAACAGGATCTCCCAGCGGTCATTGATATCAACATGGCCGCCCTCCCTGAGCACTACTCGGACTATTTCTTTGAATCTATCCTGAGAGAGCTTCCCGAAGCGTTCATTGTGGCTGAACTTGAAAATAGAATTATCGGCTATATCATGTGCAAGATAGAATTCGGCTTTTCCAATTTCCGCAAGCTTGGTTTTGTCAAGAAAGGCCATGTAGTATCCGTGGCGGTCCTCGAAGAGCACAGGGGCAAGGGCTTGGGCAAGGCCCTTATGCTTGAAGGCATCAATGGCTCGATGCACCGGAGAAGTGACGAGATCTACCTCGAAGTCAGAGTCAGCAATACTGGCGCCGTAAAGATG
>DATEIL010000144.1:0-4002 GCA_035279085.1 Nitrososphaera sp. | reverse complement strand
GTAAAATTATTCCATGTGATGAAGTGCAGCGGCGGATACATCACTCAAAGAAAAATCTTTCTTATGGCAACAGCTTTTCTCTCTTTATCAACCGGCCCGCAAGTACTAGCAGCGCAAGTGCCGCGGCCCCGATAGCCACAGCAATAGCCAATTCCAACCGCACTGCACCCGGGATCGGCCATCCAAAGGGTATGACATAATATGGAATTACGACCAGGCCTCCTATCCCGATGCCTACGGGCTGGTTTGCGCCCACTCTTTCCTTCTGCATCGAACTAAAAGACATCATGGACATGCTGACAAGGGTAACTACAGACAGTCCAAGCACGACAATCACTGCTGATGCTAGAAGTAGAACTGCCATGTTCGATCCCGCCAGCCATCCAACCGTCAGATATACCGCAATTGCCGCAGGCAGAAAAACCAGCGCGAGGCGTATCGATGCCTTCAGATAGCGCTTGTAGATATCCGCCTGGGTCAGTCCGAGAGAAAGAAAACGCTCAAGCACGCCGTTGTTCTTGTCATAGACAAACAGCAGGCTGACAGGGATTGAAAGCGTTAGCGCAGCAGTTGCCATGAGCGGTATGGATAGCAGTGGGACTGAGGTCTGGATATCTGAATTGATGTCTCCTACCACCGGGGTTTCTCTTGCAAGCATGTTGCCAAATGACGAAAAGAATATGCCATTTGCAGCGATAGCTATCGAAAGGAGGACGTACGTCCTGCTCAAGCTGAGGCTCCGCCTGACGATGATGGTTGTGGGGTCTCTGGGTTTGGTCATGGCTATGCTATCATCTACTTCATCTTCTTCTACTGTTATCTTCGAAAAGCTCTTGCAGCGGGTTATCGAGTGCCCTCATTTCATAAACCTGAACCCCGTTTTCAACCAGCATCTTGAGTAGATTGCCCGCGTCTTCTCTGTCACTCAGAGTCAGCACATAATATCCGCCTTCTCCCGGTTTTGCGTCCACGAACTTTGTAATGTCGGCCGACGCTTTTATTCCAACTCTGTAATAGCTCGACCTAATGCTAGAGATGTCATCAAAGTATTCCACTGTGCCGTTCCTTACGAGTAGTAGGTGGGTCCCGATGTCCGTTGCCTCGTAGAGGTTGTGGGAGGAGTAGAGCACGATCCTGTCTCTGCCCAAATCCAATATGATGTCCCGGATCTGCTTTGAGAAAACGGGATCAAGGCTTGCCGTGGGCTCGTCAAGCAGATAGAGATCGCTTTCGTTTAGAAATATCGTGGCGATTGACACCCTCTTTTTCTGTCCCTCTGAAAGATCCGAGAATTTTTTCTCAGCAAGGTCGCCGAGATCCAGAAGAGAGATGACTTTCTCAGTGGCAGCTGTCGTGCTCCCCTCTTCTTCTCCATGCAATCCGCTTATACTTGACCAGAAGTCAAGTGCATTGTACACGGTCATTTCTTCAGGGATTGCATTATTGTGGGAAAGATAATTTGTATTCATCCTCCTCCTCTTCTCCCCGTTTCTGGCTTTTGACGAAATAATGCTCTGGCCATCCAGCTGGACATTGCCTGAGAACGGCTCGATGACTCCTGCTATTGTCCTGAAGAGAGTGGTCTTGCCAGACCCGTTTGTCCCCAAAACCACATAGATGCCGGACTTTTCTGTACGAAAGTTAACGTGTTCCAGGATCCTCTTCTTGCCATAACCCGAAGCTACATCGTTTAATTCAAGAATGTGCAATAGACTTGGAACCAGCCAGCCTGCTCTCTCTTATGTGCAAGGCAATATGTGTACTTTTTCCTAATTTTAACTCTCTATATGTGTGCGTAAAACAACACAGCCTGACGCATGAGCACTGGAGCGAGACACATGGTCTCAGGCGGGTATTGTGCATAGTAGTTTATTCTACATAGCCCCAAAATAATGTCGATAAGCAAAAAGAGCATATGTCTATTTCAGGGCCAGCTGAACTCTCTACTCGATATTTTCAGAGCCCTGGCGATCCTGTCTTCAATAACCTCCAAGGCCCGCCGGCAATAGTCATCCGTTATGAGAGAAGGCATTTCTAGCCTGTCGCAATGTGGAAGTGAATGATTGATCTCTCTTAACAGGATGATTTGACTGTCAACATCTTGGGCCCCTCGACATTTTTCAATAAGGATGCTTAGCTGTTGGTGCATCTTCTTCTGGTGATGGCGTATTTCAGCTGTTCTTGGCTCAATTGACAGTATTTGGCAAATAGAGATATGTGTGTATATGGGTGCGCTATATACACACACCGCCGCACTCAAGAGGCAATTCATCCGCCGTTTACTGCTATCCTAAATGGCTTCTTGCCATAACCAGTTACGGCAAGATAACAAGGTAAATGCTAGTATACAATCACTGCTGTATGGGTATCTTATGGCGGAGCGCGGGGACGGAGATTGGGATCCATACTACATACCTTAACACCCTGGTAGGGTATCAGCGTTCTAGAACATGATTTCATGCAGACTTAATACCACAAACGTCAATGCGCTGTAATGCAGTGCGAATTTGCCGGCGCTTGCAAATACTACCAACAAAATGGGCATACTTGCAATAACAAAGAGGAAGCTCAGACCTACTGTGGCGCGTACAAGATGTTTGAATCGCTACCGAAACTAGGGCGATAGTCTGGAAACGAAGCAATAATACCCATCTACCTTCACAAACTTACGCATATTTGCATGTGCAACTGAGGGTTTTTTTCTGTTGGAGAGTTTGAAATCTAAATGTCCAGTAACTCGACCATGTCTTGCCTCTCGATCAAGGCTGTAAAGTCAGTAATGCCCTTGTCAAGTTCAACTGCAGCGGCGTATATTGAGCCTGAGTCCAGCAAATCCTGCGCATTTGAGAGTGTGCTGCTAGAATTGGCAACAATTGATTCTGCCTCGTCCAGAAGCGCCGTCCGGTTGCTGCTATCGTCCTGTGTGTCTACCTGCTCTCGCGCGGTAGGAATGACATCTGTCACAAAGATCTCCATCGAGTCAGACCATGAAGCAATTTCAAAGTCGACTGTTTCGACCGCGGAGGAGCAATAAATCTCCTGATAGTCAGCAATTGAATCCTGCATTGCCTCGTCGCCAGCTTCTCCAGATGCGATTTCACAGCCGTATGCTACCAAGTTGACGGCCGGGTCGTATGCAGAGCTTATCTGGCGCACAAGCTCTGGTCTGTTGCAGAACTCGCCGAGAAGCGTGTCTGAGGCCAGCTTTTCTTCTGATGTCATGTTAAATTCGGGCTGTTGCGGCCGTTCCTCTTCACTCTCTTCGTCTGCTCCTGGAAATTCCTCGTCTTCGATCGGTTGTAATCTCCCGCCCGCTATCGCGTACTCTACGCCTTGAATGAGCGAGGTGCAGTCAAGGACATCTTCGTCACTAATGTTTTCAGGCTGCGGAGGCTCTTCGATTGTGCCTGCACTATTGGATAGCGGGTTCTCGGTACTGCGCTGGGCGAATGGAGACACAGGTGATAGAATTACTGCCAAAAGTGCAATTGAGCCAATAATGGCAGCGTATTTGAGGATGTTTTTGTTACTTTTTAAGGATGAATCTTTGGCCATCGAACAGCACCTTACCTTCTATTCAAGTTAAAAATGCGGAAAAAGAGGGATAAAAGGGCTACCTTGCTGCATTATGCGCCCTACTGCCACTATGTGATGTTTGTGTTGTCTGTTCGCTGGTTGTTGAACTCGTCCTGCTCACCTATCTGGTTGTCTGCATCTACAAAGCTGATGTAGAATTCAGCTCCTGTTGGATAGCTTTTTGGTATCGTGGCCTTTACATTGAAGGTCTTTGTCTTGCCCTCCTTTAGCGAGGAGACAAAGTACTTGCCGACCTGCTTGTCGCCAGCGCTCAGGGTGGTGTCGGGTGAGAGGTATATCCTAATCCAGTGACCGCCTGCGTTTCTGTTGCCGTCATTCTTTTCTTGTGTGAATGTTGACTTTATCGTTCCCCGCTTTGAGGTTCCTGGGGCAGTAAATGACTTGTTTTCCAAGTCTGAGAGGCTG
>DATEIL010000143.1:0-7773 GCA_035279085.1 Nitrososphaera sp. | reverse complement strand
ATATCCCAACATGTTTGCAAACCCGACGGCCAGGCCGCGCAGCGTGCCGCTTGACATCAGCTTGAATACAAGTCCGTAGCGCTGGCCGACAATGTCCTTTGGAACATCTTTGGCGGCATCGAGAAAGATCTTTAGGTAGTCCTTGTCAATTTCCTTCATGTCCCGCGTATACGGGCTCTCGTCTACCAGCTGGCTATAGTATTCGCCCATATATTGGTGAGAGTAGTTGTTCCTCTCTATCGCCCGGGAAACCGCCGTGGCGGCTCTTGCCGCATCATCCATTCCAACATTGATGCCTTCAATGCGCGGGCCAATGAATACCCCCCTGCCGGCTGCGTCTCCGACAAACAGGACATTCTGGCTGTACGGTTTTTTCATCATGCACCTCTTGCCATCCGGCACGAGCTTGGCAGAGTACTCTAGTTCGACATAGTCGGTCACAAACTTTGTGCGGTACTTGCCGGCCAGTTCGTTTCTGACATAGTCAAGCCTCGACTTTATCTCGTCTTCAGACTTGTACTTGCCTGACTCGATGAGTCTCTTGCGGGCAGAGGGCGAGTGATACGCGTCGCGGAGCTCATTCCAGGTCTTTATCAGTTTGCTGACGGCAAATCGCACCCGCAGTTGTTCCTCCTTTGGCATGTCCTTGTCTATCTCTTCCTTTACGGCAACTTCGTCTTTTACAAGCTCTGACACCATCGGGTTCTCCAAAAGTGCGTCAATGAGGTCGCTAGGACCGGCGGGTCTGTGAAAGAGAGAATCATAGTGATATACCGCGCCGGCCGACAATGTATCGCGGTTTGTATAGACAAATCCTCCGCCGATGTGGTTCAGCGTTACGTCCCCTGCAAATAGATGGGCCGCCCCTTCATCTGCACCAACTCCGAAGCGTTCCTGAATAATCTCTTCAGGGAGTTTAATCACGACCTTCACTCCCTGGTACAGCTGCTCTTGCGTGAACTTGGGCCGGGCGCCTGTAATCTGGGCAATTTCAGAGTTGACCCCGTCCGCCGCAATGACTGCCTTTACTTCAAATGGATCCAGCTCGTCTGTCTCTATGAGCGTCTTTCCCTCGCCCTGATGGTTTATCGAGCGGACATGTACTCCGGCGACTATCCCTCCGCCCTGCTTTTCTGCGCTCTCGCCTGCATGCTTGGCAAACCATGAATTGAGCTTGCCCATAAGGACGGAATAGCCGAAATTTGCTTGGTATTCGTGAGCAGCAGTCAGGTCCATTGTAAAGATCTGGTTGCCAGATGTGGCATGGAGCATGTACTTTGTTATCAGGCGCTCAACCGGCAAATCGGACAGGAATTCCGGCCCGTAAATGTCTTCGACATTGTATACCCTGCCGTTCTTGGGTTTTTTTGAATACAATATGCCCCCAGACACGTTCTTTGTGCCAAGCTGCTTGCCTGCCTCCAGCAGGACGGCCTGCCTGCCAAGCGCGGAGAGTTGCCTCAGTGCCGCAAGGCCCGCAGAGCCCCCTCCAATTACTGCAACGTCATATTTTTCCATCTATTTTTTCACCTCGACTGCGGGCTTGAGCGCCTTCAGTTCTTCAATTAGTACCGGGATGACATCTTCCATCCTCCCGCGGATAAAGATGTCACACTCGTCCTTCATTGGCGATTCCGAATCGGGGTTGATGGCTACGACAAAGCCGGACTCTTTCATGCCGGCTATGTGCTGCATAGCCCCGCTGATGCCGATGGCAACGTAGAGCAGCGGCGCCACCTTTCTGCCACTTGTCCCAATTACCCTGTCCGGTATCATGTATTCCGAGCTCAGGCCCTCGCTTATCGGAAACGGCTTTTTTGAAATAGGCAGCGACACTCCAATCTCTGCGTCAAGCTGTTCTGCAAGCTCCTTGACGAGGCGGATGTTCTGCTCAGGCGAGTCCTTTATTCCCCTGCCAAAGCTGACAATTGCCTTTTGGCTGTCAAAATCAACAGAGCTCTTTACTATCTTTCTGTCGATAGTCCTTACGCGCAGGTCCCTTTCGTCCGGAGCAGGCACATATTCTACTATGATACCTTCCCTCTGTGTATCGCGTGCAAGTGGCTGGAAAACGCCGGGAATTATGCTGCACGCTTGTGGATGGTATTCCCGCGGATTTGACGGGTTGCGGTTGTCAAGACAAAGTATCGTTGTCCAGAGAAAGCCGGAAAAATCGGGCCGGTACATTTCAAGGGTCTTCGCATACAAGACAGGCTGGCCCTTTGTCTTGTGCTCGTGTTTTATCTCGAGGTCCTCGATGACCAGCTTGTTGATGTCAGATGCAAGGCCGGACTCTAGATCCGCAAGAACAGTCGAAGACAGGTGCCGGCCGACGCTGTCCGCGGCAAAGAACATGTAGCGGGGCTTTGCAAAGCCGGACGCGTCTGAAAACTTGGAAGCCAATTCTCGGTCCCGGGCAATTTTGCTTATCACCTTTGTGTCAATCAGGTTCCTTGAATAGCGGAGCTCGGGGCTGTCTGCATAGATTACGGCATCTGCGCCATGGAAGACGAGCTCTTGGCACATTTCCCGCACACCGTGTCCGAGCACGACGGCCACCACCTTTTCATCTGCGCCGTACTTTGAGTTGAAACCATCCATCAACCTCCGTGCTTCGCCGAGCATTTCAAGGCTCACGGGAACGAGCTTGCCTTCGTCGTGTTCAATCACCACGTATAGGTGCTGGTACTTTTCGCTCATCATTTAATCACCATCCCCTCCAATACTTCGTACATCTTGGATGCCACCTTGCGGAGTTGCTCTCTGCTAGAGCCATCTATGACATCCGCCTTCCTGCTGGCCCGAGCCTTCGGAATCTTTTCAACTTTGTAGACTATGGTAGGCGAGCCAGGAAGCCCCACAAGTTTTGGGTCTACTCCCAGTTGCGAGGCGTTGAACACCTTCAGGTAGCTCTTAAAGTCCTGCGCCCTCTCCTGCGCTTCCTTTTGGTACCTTTCAAATGCGAGTCTCTGCGAGACAGTCTTGTAGGATGACTTGAACGACGGGTCGATGGCGATAAAGACGGGCAGCGGAGCCTCGACTTCTTCAACGATGTCATAAAAACCCTGAAGCGAAATGAGCCGCTTTGCCCTGACAATCCTCTTTTCAGGATCCACGTCATATTCAATCACGTTTCCAAGAAATGTAAATCCCAGCTTCCACGCAGTCTGAGGTCCTGTCTGGCCGGTCTCGCCGTCTGAGGCACGGTGTCCTGAAAATACCATATCCACGGGTCCACTTCCTTCTTCCACTTTTGAAATGCCGGTTTTCAAGACCTCGGCAGTAGCAAGCGTGTCGGCTCCGGCAAACGTCCTGTCGCTGTACAGGTGGAGCTCGTCTGCGTCGCAGATAGCCTGCGCCTGCTGCAGTGCCGAGTCCGCGATTGGTGGGCCCATGGTCGTCACGGCGATCCTGGCACCGCATTTTACCTTGGCATAAAATGCTGCCTTTGCAGCCACCGCGCTGTGAGGCCCCAAAATACTTTTTGTCTCGGCCCTGTTCAGGGTCCCGTCCGCGTTATAGCTGACGTTTCCCTCAGAAAAGTCAGGTTCTAGCTTTATAATGACTGCCACGCGCAGAGAAGAATCTTGTGTCAAGGCTTATCTCCCTTTTATTTCCATTTTATGCCTTTAAATGGTTTTTGAAAGAACGTTAGTGAGCAGCCACTGCCTTTTGCATCGACGATGACCGAAGGTCTTCGTATGCGCGGCGGATCCTTTTGTAAAAGTCAGGCATTTTTGGCGGCGTCATGGTGTAGGCGATGTAAAAGTCCTCAGCCTCGCGCAGGTAGCGCCTTACCTTGTCGTGGCCGGCGACTTGGCGGATAAAATTCATGTTGTTAAGCCTGTCTGCCAGCTTGATTACCTTGACATCGTAATCTGCCGGATGCAATATGTCGCAATATTCTTGGAACCGGGCAAGTTCCCGCTCAGAGTCGGTAGCGCCTGAATAGTTTTCAAGAGGCCTTATCTTTAGGTCGGTCGCAATGTCTTTAATCCTGCTTCCAAAGCGGTAGTCAAGGTATGCCTCAAAGCCGTATGATTTTGACTCGTAAAAGTTCAAGATGCGCTCGTCGTCTTCCATGACATCATGGAGTATCGCGGCAGCAACTTCGACGCTTGTAATGTTTCTCTTTTCGGACCGATAATGCCGGACGACGTCCATTGTGACAGGCCAGGTATGCGTTTCGAGAAACTGCGAAATGCCGTCTTCACGCACCAGCCCGGAATGGACCTCCTCTCCGAGGTCGACTGCGCCTTCTATGTAGCTGTCGACACGCATCTTTGCATCGTCTTCAAGAAAAGCCAGGAACTCATCCTTTGTCACCTTTGGGAAATCGAGCTTTTCCATGGTACCATGATATAACGTGAGGGTTGAACAAAAGATTTGCTGTCTAGGCTTCTGCGGCCCCTGCATATTCCTGTCTTTTTCTGGTGAGCCTCTGTGCCGTCCTTTTGCGGTGTGCCTCCCTTTTTTGCACGACTTGGACTGCAAAAATCGCGCCGGCAAGCGCAAGGATTGCCCAAAACACCGCGCCGGCAATGTTGCCTCCTGCTGCGCTGTTCAGAGAAGCTGCCACTGATAAAAGAGACAGGGCGACTGTGATAGGCAGCAGATATCTTCCAATTGCAATCACGATATCTAGGACCCGTATGACGCCTTCTATATTGGCGGCTGCTGCAGTTGTCCTTGTTGTTTTTGTATCCTTTTCGCCCTGCATGGAGTGTGTACATGTAGAATATGAACTCCGATCTTCTTAACTCTACGCACTCGCCTAGAGGCATAGAGGCAGAAAGAGATTGATTGACCAGCATTAGGCCGCAGGAACAGAAGGATAGAGTACATACCGATATTTGCGCCGATGACGGCCGGGCTGCCTGCCATGGCATATTGGATAGCTCTGTTTGTGTGCACATGTCTCTATGCCAGAGATGACTAGGGCTTCAAGGGCTGCCGGCGCGCCGTAGGATTAGAATAATATGCGCGTTTTGAAATCTAATGTCCCGCTCTCTCATGCTAAGAACACCATCATCACGGTTCATGCTTTCAAAGGATGCGTTTCCGCCTTCGGGGGACCAGCCAGACGCTATCGACAAGCTGGCAAAGGGCGTGCTCAAGGCAGGCAGGCAGACACTCCTTGGGGTTACGGGCAGCGGCAAGACCTTTACGATTGCAAACGTCATAGCACGGTCGAACAAAAATGCCCTTGTCATCTCACACAACAAGACGCTTGCCGCCCAGCTGTATGCAGAGTTCAAGGAATTCTTTCCCAACAACAACGTGGGATACTTTGTAAGTTTTTACGACTATTACCAGCCGGAAAGCTACCTTCCTCAGACAGACACTTACATAGAAAAAGACACCGAAGTTAACGAAAAGATAGAGAGGATGCGCCTTGAAGCCACTGCGATGCTCATGTCCGGCGAGCCCACGATAATCGTGTCTACGGTTTCCTGCATCTATTCCCTTGGCTCCCCAAAGGAGTGGGATGCCAGCGCAATTGCGATTTCAAAGGGCATGGCAATAGAGCGCAAGGTGCTGATCCATAGCCTGATTGAGGCGCGCTATGAGCGCAACGACCTCTCGCTTGTCCCGGGGAACTTTAGGGTCAAAGGTGATACGATTGACATCATCCCGGGCTACTCCGACGACATCATTCGGGTTTCCATGTTCGGCGACGAAGTGGAAAGCATCAGCATCCATGACCATGTCAGCATGAAAAAGTTGCGCGACGTCAGCTCTGTCAGGATATTTCCTGCAAAGCACTACATAACTGACGAGGATTCCCGGAGTGGCGCGCTGGAGTCAATAAAGCGCGAGCTGGCAAGCTGGCTCCCGAGCCTTCCGTCAGAACTTGAAAAGCAGAGACTGGCATCGCGCACCAAGTATGACCTGGAGATGATACAGGAGCTTGGGTACTGCTCGGGGATTGAAAATTACTCACGACACCTGGACGGCAGGGCCCCCGGCCAGCCGCCGTACTGCCTGATTGACTTTTTCGGCAACGACTTTTTGCTAATCATAGACGAGTCGCACGTGACGCTTCCGCAGCTCCACGGGATGTACAACGGCGATCACACGCGAAAAAAGATGCTGGTCGACTATGGCTTTAGGCTGCCAAGCGCGTACGATAATCGGCCGCTTCAATTTGAGGAATTTGAAAAATATCTTCAAAATACGATTTTCGTTTCAGCAACTCCAGGCCAGTACGAGTTGAAGAGCAGCCTGCGAGTCGTGGAGCAGCTGGTCAGGCCGACGGGACTGGTCGACCCGGTAGTCCAGGTAAGGCCGACAAGGAACCAGATGGACGACCTAATTGCGGAAATCAAGACCAGGGCAGTGAAGGGCCAGCGCACGCTGGTCACCACCCTTACGAAGAGGATGGCCGAAGACCTGGCAGAATACCTCGCAAAGAACGATGTGAG
Source organism: Nitrososphaera sp. (assembly GCA_035279085.1). Lineage (GTDB taxonomy): Archaea > Thermoproteota > Nitrososphaeria > Nitrososphaerales > Nitrososphaeraceae > Nitrososphaera. The sequence goes on along the minus strand of DATEIL010000143.1, from coordinate 1,348 downwards.
GGTGCGGTACATGCACTCAGAGATAGAGGGCCTCGAGCGCACCGAACTTATCCGTCAGCTGAGGCTCGGCGAGTTTGACGCCCTTGTAGGGATCAATCTGCTGAGAGAGGGCCTCGACATCCCCGAAGTTTCCCTAGTCGCGATACTTGACGCAGACAAGGAAGGCTTTTTGCGAAATGCCACCAGCCTCATCCAGACCTTTGGCAGGGCGGCGCGAAACCTCGATGGCTCGGTCATCCTCTATTCGGACCGTACGACCCAGTCAATGAAGCAGGCAATCGAGGAAACAGAGCGCAGGAGAAAGAAGCAGCTGGAATTTAACATGGAGAATAAGATAACTCCGAGGTCAATTGTCAAGGCAATACCCGAAGCATCGGCAGATATTTCCGAAGACATTTCCGTGGAAACCAAATCCATGACAAGGCAGGACCTTGTAAAGCTGGCGGTTGAAACCGAGGCTACGATGAAAAGGTTTGCAGAAGAGCTGGAGTTTGAGAAGGCGATAATGTTCCGCGAAAAGCTGGCAAAGATATGTAAGGCCCTCGGCGAGCCGGCATATTCGGAGGTTTCCTGATGCACGACAAGATTGTCATAAGGGGTGCAAGGCAGCACAACCTAAAGGACATCAATGTAGAGATCCCAAAGAACAGGCTGGTGGTAATAACAGGGCTTTCCGGCTCGGGCAAGTCCACTCTGGCATTTGACACAATATATGCAGAAGGCCAGAGGCGCTACGTAGAGTCGCTTTCTGCCTACGCAAGACAGTTCCTTGAGCTTATGGACAAGCCCGACGTTGATTCAATCGACGGGCTGTCACCGGCGATATCTATCCAGCAAAAGACGACCAGCAAGAATCCCCGCTCAACAGTGGGAACGGTGACTGAGATCTATGACTACCTGCGGCTGCTCTTTGCGAGAATCGGGATTCCGCACTGCCCCAGTTGCGGCAGGAAAATAGCCAGCCAGTCTGTTGACTCGATAACCGATTCTGTGATAAAAAACTGTGGAGGCAAGAGCGTGACCATCCTGGCGCCCATCGTGCAGGCAAAAAAGGGCACTTACGAAAAGTTGTTTGACCAGCTAAAGCAGGACGGCTATTCCAGGATCAGGCTTGATGGCGAGCTTACCCGGCTTGACGACGAAGAAGAAGAGAGGAGAAGAGAGTATCCGCGCCTTGACAAGCAGAAAAAGCATACGATAGAGGCAGTGGTAGACAGGCTGGTGCCATCCAGCGAAGACAAGAGCCGGCTCTTTGACTCGATCCAGTCCGCGCTAAAGGTTGGAAACGGCGTTGTTGTGGTTGTAGTGGCCGTCGCCGGCTCTTCGGGAGGGGAGGAGACGATGTATT
>DATEIL010000142.1:0-7565 GCA_035279085.1 Nitrososphaera sp. | reverse complement strand
CAGGACGGCACTCTTGCGATAAGGGGCCACAGGAATCACATGCAGGCGATAAACGAAGTATTCAAGGCGGGAGGCATCAAGGCGATGGTGGAAAAAAAGGTCCTCAAGAGCGGCGTCATGTTTGAATGCGTAAAGCGTGGGATCCCCTTTGTCCTTGCGGGCTCTATCAGAGATGACGGCCCGATGCCCGACGTGGTCACCGACGTGGTGGAGGCGCAGAGAAAGTACAAGGAAGTGGCCAAGGGGGCCAGGATGGTGCTGATGCTCTCAACGATGCTCCACTCAATTGCGGTGGGCAACATGCTCCCTGCTTCTGTCAAAGTAGTGGCAGTTGACATCAGCCAGCCTGTGGTAACAAAGCTCATAGACCGGGGGACCGCTCAGGCGATAGGAATAGTGACGGACGTGGGGGCGTTTTTGCCGATAGTTGTTGCACACCTGAAGCAGATGTCAAAATCATAAGAGGCAATCTCTAAAATATGCCGAGGGTGCAAGTAGGGGGTAATAATCATGGGGAGACGACGCCGTGGACGACAAATTGAAATGAAATGCATGATGATGATGCCTGCTATTGACTATAGCGTTGCGGGGAACCCTAGAGCGCCCGCGATTATCACTCATTCCAATGCCGGTGATACAATCTCTCCTAAAATGTGTTTTACATATGCAGTGCACATACAGCTCGTCCTTGTTATTATTATTATCATCAGTTGCCTTTATCCGCCTTCCAAACTAGAGGGGTGCAGCCTCTGAATATGGCAGCAGCATCAACATCAGCAACTGATGGCTGGTCACAATGGCTTGACTTCGACGGCCCGACCATCGAATCTGCGCCCGAGGCTGCGGGAGTATTTGTCATGCACGCAAACATGAAGGTCCTCTATATCGGCGGCAATGTAAACATCCGACAGGGTCTGAAGTCCCTGCTTGCTGACGAGTGCTGCGGCAAGGCCAAGCGCTTCCGCTACAAGCTCACGCCGTCTCCTGACAGCGTCAGGCAGGAACTTTTGAAGGAGTATGTTGAAAAGCACGGGGGCAAGACGCCACTCTGTAGCGACATTTAAGAATACTGTATCAGAGCCACCTTCGATAATCCATTATTATCATAAAATCCCGCATTTCGCTTGATATGCGTCTGCTCCAAATTTTTCTAATGGTCCTCGTGTTCTCCGTCCCGCTGTTTTACGTGCGTGCGCAAGAAACAGCCGAAGATCACGATACTACTACTACCGCTGCTACTGCCAATGGTACGACTGCTACATCCACAGTTGTTGGCGGTCCCGTTCTTACCGACCCTGACCTTTCTGTAAACATGACGGCTCAGGGCTTGCTTTTGCCAACCGCGATGGCGTTTGTTGACGAGGACAGGATCCTTGTACTTGAAAAAGACAACGGGACTGTGCGGCTGGTGGAAGATGGGAGACTCATTGAAGAGCCTGCCCTCGATGTCGCAGTCGCAAATGAAAACGAGCGAGGTCTGCTCGGGATTGCCGTTGCTAATGTAAGCGACATGACAACGTACGTATTTCTCTACTACACCGAATCGGGCGGCGGAGTCGATGGCGACGATAGGAGCGGAGTGGATCCAGCAGGCAACAGGCTCTACCGCTATGAGCTCCAGGACAACAAACTTGTAAACCCCGAGCTGTTGCTTGACCTGCCTGCGCTTCCCGGTCCGCGGTACAACGGCGGACCTGTCGTGGTCGGTCCTGACGGCTTTGTCTATGTGATGATAGGTGATGTCGAAGGTCATGCGACCCAGGCCCAGAATTTTGAAGACGGACCGGCAGCTGATGGCACCAGCGGGATATTGAGAGTTGGCATGGATGGCCAGATACCTCCAAGTGTCATTGGTACAGGCGTCTTTGGCAAGTACTACTATGCCTACGGGATAAGGAACAGCTTTGGCATGGCCTTTGACCCTGTGGCTGGCAACCTGTGGGATACAGAGAACGGGCCTGCCTCAGGAGACGAGATAAACCTAGTTGAGCCCGGTTTTAACAGCGGCTGGCGTGACATCTATGGCATGGCATCATCATCCAACCAGACCCTTGACGGCCTCGTACTGTTCAACTCAATGTCAAAATACAGCGATCCTGAGCTGGCCTGGGTTGAGCCGATAGGTCCTACAGCGCTTGCATTTCTTGATTCTGACGCCCTTGGCGAGGAATACCAAGACGACATGTTTGTAGGCGACATACTGAACGGCGCGGTTTACAGGTTTGATCTGGATCAAAACAGGACATCACTTGCACTGGCCGGGGTGCTGTCTGACAAGGTCTCTGATGTGCCCGCCGAAAATGAGGGGACGATATTTGGCAGCGGCTTTGGGGGAGTGACTGACATAAAGACGGGCCCAGATGGCGCTCTCTACGTCCTGTCCTTTATCAACGGAGCCATCTATAGGATATCCTCAAATGCAAGCCAACCATCCGAGCCGGAGCCGGAAACTGTGACGCCTGCTCCGATACCGCCACAAGCCAGCCCACAAGAGAACGGCGAAGAGCGGGCCTTGCAGTCAATCATCACAAGGCTTGCAATTTCACTTGACAATGATGATTGCTTTGACGAAAAAGACCAGCACAGGCTGGGCAATGTCCTGTCAAAAATCATCAAGGACATCTTTGGCGAGAACCAGATTCGCACAGACAAACTCGAACAGACTCTTCAGAGAATAGTGGAGGATTGTGAAGACAATGGAAACAACGGAAGTAGCAGCAGCAGTAGTATTATCATACAAAGCAACGGTAACGACGACGATGACAATAATGACAACAACAGCCGTGGCGACAGGGGACATCATGGAAATGGCGGCAACAGCAGCGGCAAGGGTAATAGTGACAATGACTAGCAAACTTTAAGGCGATGCATCCTGCAGCTTTGCAGGTGCAACCATTACATGATGCTAGTCCGGTGCTACACATGCAACATAGTCTTTGACATCGACAAGGTTGAGCAGAAAAAGGAAGCGCTGAAGCATAGCAGCCAGTGCCATGAAATGACCCGAGGCTTTAACGCCTAAGCAGGGCCAATATCCTATCTATCCTGCTTCCAGCTTTTTCTTTATCAGGTCAAGAGCAGCCTTGGGGTCTGCTCTCCCGCTTGTCGCCTTCATGACCTTGCCAAAGAGAAAATTGACGGCGTTTGGGTTCTGCTTTGCATCCTGAACCGCGCCCGGCTCTGAACTAAAGACAGTATCTATCACTTTTGCCAGCTCGCCAACATCGCCTATCTTGGAGGCCTTTGTCTGCCTTGCCACAAGCGACGGCATCTCTCCTGTCTTGGTTATCTGTGCAAGTATCTGTTTGGCAGTCGACCTGTTTACCTGGCCGTCCTTTACCATCTTTGCAAGCTCTGCGATGTGTGCCGGGCCTATCTTTAGGCCTGCGAGCATTGACATCTCAGCGTTTTGTCGCTCGTCGATAAATCCCATCAGGTCAGTCACTATCCAGTTTGCTATTTCACTGGGAGAATCATAGATCTTTAGCGCCGACTCGAAAAAGTCTGCAAGCTCCTTGTTGTCAATAAGTACCTGGGCCACGTGGTCCGAGAGGCTGAGAGTTTCGACAAACCTCTGCTTTCTGGCGTCTGGCAGTTCAGGCATGGACTTTGAAATCTGTGAAGCAAAATCAGCGCCGAGGACTACAACAGGGATATCAGGCTCTGGGAAATACCTGTAGTCCTGCTCTTCCTCCTTTGTCCTGGACTCCTTTGTCAGCTTTCTTGCATCGTCCCAGTGCCTAGTTTCTGCCTTGACTTCAATGCCCATCTTGACCATCGTGTTCTGTCGGGTAATCTCGTAGCGCAGGGCTTTCTCCACATCTGCAAATGAGCTGACGTTTTTTATTTCGACCCTGTTGCCGCCGGCGACAGAGACGTTTGCATCGCATCGCACAGCACCTTCCAGGGTCGTGTCGCACACACCAAGGTGCTCTACCATCGACGTTATCTTGTCCAGAAACACCCTGACGTCCTTTGGATCGACAAAATCCGGCTCTGTCACGATCTCCACAAGCGACACGCCTGCCCTGTTGTAATCAATAAGCGAATAGGTGCTGGTCTCCATGCTGCCAGTCTCATAGACCAGCCGGCCGGGATCCTCCTCGAGCTGGACGCGCCGGATGCGGACACTCTTTCCGTCGCTGTACTGGATTGCCCCGTCAACGCCAATGCTGGTTACCCCATACGCGTTGTACTGGGTGAGCTGGAAGTTCTTCGGAAGGTCGGGATAGAAATAGTTCTTGCGGTAGAATGCTACCTGGTCAGGTATTTTGCATCCAAGCGCGGCGGAAATCATTGCAGCCATCTCGACTGACCTCTTGTTCAGCAGAGGCAGGGTGCCGGGAAGGCCCGCACACACTGGGCAGATGTTGGAATTTGGCGCCCTTCCCCTGTAGTCACAGTGGCACGAACAAAAGAGCTTTGTCTTGACTCCCGTCAGCTGGCAGTGGATCTCCAGGCCTATCTTTGTTGTTATTGTTGCTGTTGCTGCTGTTGTTTCCATCACAAGTCAGGGCTCCGCTGCGCACCAGCCACGCGTTCAAGCATTGATGCGGCATCGAGGAGAGTTTGCTCCTGCTGTTCGTCTGCCATCATCTGCACTCCTACAGGCAGGTTGCTGCTGTTGCTGCTGCCATCAGCAAATCCTGCAGGCACAGATATCGCCGGCATCCCCGTCAGGTTTGCGACCACTGTGTCAACATCTACAAGGTACATCTTGAGCGGGTCGTCCAGTTTCTCACCTATTTTAAACGGCAGTATGGGCATGGTTGGCCCTATCAAAACATCGAACCGCTTGTAGAGCGCCTTTAGCTCCCGCTTTAGGAGCGACCTCACCTTCTGCGCCTTCAGGTAATACTTGCCATAGTATCCCGACGACAGGACGTACGAGCCGACTATTATCCTGCGCTTCACCTCGTCGCCAAAATTGCTCCGCGCCTTTACAAAATACGAGTTCCATTCATAGCCTTCGGGGCTCATATCAAATCCATAGCGCATATTGTCATACCTTGCAAGGTTGCTGCTCGCTTCCGCAGTCGCTATTGTGTAGTAAGATGCCAGAGAGTATTCGACCGAACTGAGCCTTGCCTCCTCGCACTTGCAGCCCAGCCCCTCAAGCTTTTCAGCCGACGAGTGCACGATCTTTACGACCTCCGGATCGGCGCCGTCAATGAATTCTCTGACGATACCTATGCGCAGCGGCCTGTCCGTCTCGCTGATAGTATAGCGGGGTTGTTGTGTTCCAGAACCTGTCGTAGTATGATCCCGCTCGTCATAGCCTGCAATTACGTTCAATACCGCCGCAACGTCTGCCACAGTCCTTCCAAACGGGCCCACCTGTTCCAGGCTGTTCGCATAGGATATCAGCCCATACCTGCTGACAAGGCCGTATGTGGGCTTGAGCCCCACCACCGAACAAAAACTCGCCGGGCATCTTACTGAACCGCCGGTATCAGAACCAAGTGAAATTGCACATTCAAGCGCCGCGACGCTGACAGCGCTTCCTCCTGACGACCCTCCTGGGACCCTTGCGATGTCCCATGGATTCCGGGTTGGTCCATCCTTGCTATGTTCTGTAGTCGATCCCATGGCAAACTCGTCAAGGTTTGTCTTGCCGATGGGTATTGCACCTGCCTCAAAAAGCCTGCTGACTACTGTCGCATCATATGGGGGCACGTAATTCTCCAGCATCTTTGACGCGCAGGTAGCCTTTGTCCCCTTTACGCAGATGTTGTCCTTGATGCTCAGGGCAACTCCGGCAAGTGGTCCGACATGCCCGCCGTCCTTTATCCTCCTGTCTAGCTGCCTTGCCCTTTCAAGTGCCAAGTCGCCGGTCACTGTGATAAAGGCATTGACCTTACGCTCTACCTTCTCTATCCTGTCGAGCAGCTGGTGGATGTATTCCTCCGCTGAAAAATCCCTGTTTTTTATTCCTGCAGCCACATGGGCCGAGTTCAGCCTGAACAGCTCCAATCTAGGTCATCCTTGGGCCTTTTACGTATCCATCCTTTCTGTGTCCTGTCCCAAGCGGATCTGAGCCGAATTCGGCAGGCGAATCTTCCCGAAGGCCGGAAAAATCTTTCTTTACCAAGACCGGCTCGGCTTCGCCCAGCTCGGCGGAATCCAGCTTGTCCAAATAGCGGATTATCGCTTCGATCTGTACAGTATCTCGCTCGAGCTCCTCCTCCGAGAGTTCAATCCTTGACAGCCATCCAAGGTGTTTTACCTGCTCTTTTGTCACTGCCATGGTCTACTATGGCGCCAGCCTGTCAATGTCCCTCGGGTACAGGGTAGCATCGCGAATATTTTCAATCTTGGTCAGCGCCATCATGAGCCTTTCAAGGCCGAGGCCAAAGCCGGCGTGCGGAGGCACACCGTAGTCAAACACCCTCAGATGGTAATCAAACGCCTGGGGCTTTAGGCCCTGCTTTGTCATCCTTTCCACCAGCTGGTCCTTTCTGTTGATTCTGGTGCTGCCAGAGGACATCTCAAGCGGCCCGTACATCAGGTCAAAGGATTCGCAGACCCTCCCAGAGTCAACCGTGGACGGCTTTACGTAAAATGGCTTTGTTGACGTGGGCCAGTCTATGATGAAGTAGAATCCGTTGAGCCTGTCGTCCTGTATGCTCTTCATGACCTGCGGAGAAATGTCGTCGCCCCACTGGATGCGCTCGCCTGCTTCCTGCAACTTGTCTATCAGGTCAGAGTATGAATACTTTGGAAAGGGAAGCTCGACTGCAGGCAGCTGGATTTCCATCGTCTTTAGGTCCTGCACATTTTTTTCCTTTATCGACTCTATGATATTGAGCACCATCCGTTCCAGAAGGGACATGATGTCCTTATAGTCCGCAAAGGCGCGTTCAACGTCTATTGAAATGGCCTCTGACAGGTGCCTGTTGGTCCTCGAAGGTTCTGCCCTGAAAATGGGCCCTATTTCAAACACGCTTTCAAACGCCATGGTCAGCTGCTCCTTGTACAACTGTGGGCTCTGGGCCAGAAAAGCCTCCCTGTCATAGTAAAAGATCGGAAACAGGGCTGCGCCTCCTTCAGTTGCAGTCGCGATCATTTTGGGCGTGTTTACCTCGATAAAAGCCTGCCTGGCGAGAAATTCCCTTACAGAATTTAGGATCGTCTGCCGTATCCTGAACGCAGAGCCAAGGTAATTCCTGCGCAGGTCCAGCGCCCTCAGGTCAAGCCTCGTGTCAATTCCAACAGAAGATGTCTTGCCCTGAACGAGGAATGGCGCTGCCTTTTTTGCAATTGAAAACGCCTTTATCTCCTCAGGCACGAGTTCCGCTCCGCCTGGCGCCTTTTCCTGCGGCCTGAGCTTTCCCCTGACGGCTATGGAGCTGTGCTCCTTTACCTCCTTGGCGATCTGGAACAGTGCGTCACTGCAGTCTCCCTTTTTTGCAGTAACCTGAATTTCGCCATGGGGATCCTTTACAATGATAAACTGAATATTGCCGTGATCTCTGACGCTTGCGACCCATCCCATCACAATTACTTCGGTCTCTGCGCCGCCGGCTACAGAAGGGCCTATCTCTGAAGAGTAGTGCGTCCTCCTC
>DATEIL010000141.1:0-12795 GCA_035279085.1 Nitrososphaera sp. | reverse complement strand
AGTCACAATAAACAACAACAGGCAGAACCCAATAATGCCCTGGAACCTGAGGGCTAATGACCTTGTACAGATAAGCCTGGAAGAAATCTTTGCCAAGCACGGAATCTATTATGAAAGAAGGGAGAATGCATACAAGAACATCATGGAAGAGGACATTGAAGGAAGCCTTGACGCCGAGAAGGGCGTTGTGGAGGTCCGCAAGTTCGCGCAGACGCTCCTTGCCGCGCGGGGTCAGGTCGACCGCATCTCGGAGATGAAGGAAGTCTTTGAGAACGAGTCATGGTACAAGGAGGCATTTAGGGAACAGTTCCTGCAGGTCGACCCGAGAAAACTGGTACTTCTCTACAAGGTCCAGTTCAGGCTGCAAAGCGTAATCCGGGAGATTAGGAGCCAGGGTGCTGACAAGTATGGCTACGCGCCAAAAGCCAAGAACCTGATCTGGTGCATGACAATCCAGGGGCTGCTAAATGACTCCAAGTTTGAAAAGCTGGTTGAAACATATGGCAACTCCACGGGAGTTGAGGCCGGCTTTACAGAGCTTTTGAAAAAGCTGGCAAGCTCCAAGATCCGGTTCATCCTAAGTGACACCTTTGACACCAAAAAGTACCGCGACCAGATGTCTGAAGGCAAGTTCTCCTTCCTAAAGTCAAAGGCGGCGCTTGCAGACTGCATGAAGGTTGCGCACTCGCGATTTGGGTGGGAAAAGCGCCCGCTCTAACACAGTGTGTACACGTACTACTTGCCGTCGTCCACTGCTGCTGTTGCGCCCGCTCTGTCTTTCTGGAGTGAAGAAAAAGGAGGAGGAGTGGGAGAAGCAGCAGTAGCAGCTGCCACTTCCTCCCCCTGCCTCTCCTGGATTTTTCCAGACGTCCATCCTAGGCGCTTTCTACCAAATGCGACATCGAGCACTCCCTTAATTATTATCAGGTCTACCAAATGCTTGTAGCCCACCACCATTAGCGGGGAATAGAGCACCACCTTCCAGTCGTCCTCTTTTTCATCGATCAAGAGAGCAATAGCCGACAGGACAAACTGGAGCGACGTGAACAGTAGAAATGAGAACAGCATGAACATCCACATGCCCTGCAATATCGCGATTATTCCTGCAATGCCTATCACCACGCCCAGAATCGGGAGCATGAGCATCGTAAACACAGTCACAGGGTAGCCGTACTTCCGGAGCATGCCGTATCTGGAATTTGTAGCAATGTCCTTGTGCTTGACAAAGGTCTGCATGTTGCCCCTGTACCAGCGTATCCTCTGCTTGTACAAGTCGCCCAGCGTGGCAGGGGCCTCTGTATAGGCCATGGCGCCCGAGCTAGCCTGCACGACCTTGCCACACTTGAGCGCCTTTATCGTGATGTCAAAGTCCTCCGTCAGCGTATCCTTGTCGTAGTTGCCGGCCTGCCTGAGTATCTTTTTGTTGAACGCGCCAAGGGCGCCGGGCACGACCATCACCACCCCAAATATGTCAAAGGCCCTCCTCCAGAGGTTTATGCCGACCAAGTATTCCAGCGCCTGGCAGTTTGTCAGCAGGGAGGTCCGGTTCATAACCTTCACGTTTCCACCCACCCCGGCGACGCTTGGGTTCTGGAAATATTTGACTATCATTTTTAGCCCGTCCCTTGAGACTATGGAATCGGCATCGACTGTGACGACGTATTCGCCTTTGGCAAAGAGCAGGCCGTGGTTTATCGCCGATGACTTGCCACTGTTTTCCGGCTTTTGTATGACAGAGTAGTGGAGCACGTCCTTGCCGAATTTATGACGGTACTGGGTTGCTTCTGCGAAAGTATTGTCAGCCGACCCGTCGTCGATTACGATTATCTCTTTTTTCGGATAGTCTGCTTCCGCAAGGGAGTCTAGGGTCTTGGCTATGGTTCTCTCTTCATTATAGGCAGGAACAATGATGGTTATCAGCGGAAATGACTCCGGCGCCGGGATGCTATCCTCGAGTTTTTTGTGGTAAATTGTAAGGGGCACGTTGAGAAAGGTGTACATGAATGTAAGGGCCAAGCTAAAGGCAACGACGGCTGAGTAGACAGAAAAGCTGGTGCCAAAATAGCTTCCCACTTCAATCGAGTAGACTGCTGCAACTGCCAGCGGCAGGACAAATACGCAAATGTAGACTGCAAACACCGACACCCGCTTTCTATGCGCCCACACGAGCTCCTTCTCTTTCTTTTTCTGCTGCTGAAGCCCGTCCGCCTTCTGCTTCCTCTTCCACGAGGCAAGGAGGTAGGCGCAAAAGATTGTGACTGAAACCATCGATGCCAGAAAGACAAAAGTTCCCATTATGATCGTGATAACAACTGCCACGACGAATGGGACTACGGCAAGTGTTACCAGCTTTGCAATAAGCGATCTTTTTTGTTCGCCTGCCATACTTTTTCTTGTCCCTCAGTCCTGTTCCTTGCCTGCACTGTCATTCTCTTCTTCCTTCTTTGGCGCGCTAATGATGGTCCTGAGCATCCTTTCAAGGCTGGCCCTGTCGTCATCATCATCAGCACCAGCATCATTATTGTTATTGATATCTGCCGCCGGCTCTTCACGTTGTTCCGTCTGGATGGCTTCCCTCATAGACTCGATCATGGCTTCCACCTGCTTTTCGCCCACCCTGTCCTCCTCCGGCATGCTGGTCGCAATAATGTCTGCGACCTCTTCGGCATTGTTGCCGTCAGAAGAGATTATTGCTATCCTATGCGCGGCCGCGAGCTTTTTTGCCTCTTCAGAAAATCCCGGGATTCCAACGAAAACCTTGCTCATCAGCCCTGCATCAAGGCACCTTGCAAGAAAATTCAAAAGCGACTCGGGATCGACAAGTTGTTGGCCGGCGGTCTTTTCAATTTCAACTGCGACTGCAGGCCGGTTGCTACTATTACCACCACCACTGTCGTCATCTTCAACAGCAACACTAGCATAAGCAATAATGTCAAAAATATGCTGGACCTGGGACGAACCCGTGACAGCCGCCCTGGGCGCTGCTTTTATGCCACGGCTCCGCAGCGCGTTAACCACGGACTGGTGGAATTGAAATCCCGTACTGTCAAGGTACTTTGCTACAGCCTCTTGGTCTACGACATATGCTGCAAGCGGTTCGAGTTTCATCTCTTCCCTTGCCAGCGAGCTTCCACAGTTGAGGCACACAAATTGCATCCTGCCTTCCGGCGAAAGAGCCCTGCACGAAAGACACAGGCAAAATGAGCCGGGCTTGACATAGTCAACTCCTATTGCCTTTAGCTTTTTCTTGCACTTTGGGCAGACAAGACCGGCAGTTCCTCTACCTCCATCCTCACCACCCGTCAAGAATTTTGATTCCACATCGATGTTTCCGCATGAAAGGTGTTCGATGACTTTGCCCTGATCTGTATTGGTGGAACAACATACGGGGCAGGCAACCTTTACAAGCATGCCATGGTGGTCGCAGCGGCTACATTTGCGGATGTAATCGAAAGGCTCCTCCCTGACTATCCCAAGACCCTGCAGCGCCCTAAGTATGTCAAGCTGCCTTGCAAAATCGCGGTCGGAAAACCCTGTATACGTCAGACCTCCTTCAGGCCTGATCAGGGGCTCATACTTGGTGATCTTGTTCTCCCTGATCTCCGCTATCTTGTCCGAAATGGCGCTGCTGTCCGGCCTGCTTGGAGATGGTGACGACGTAACAATCACCACGAGAACGCAACTCTTATCTATTAAGTTATGGTGATGCGCGCGCCATGAGAAGTTCCGAGCTGATCTGTAGCCTGACCTACGGAACACGCTAACCATTTAATTAAGCCCCATTTTACGAAAATATGTTGGCAAAAAGGCTGTTTGCGGTAGGCGTTGGGCCCGGCTCGCCCAAATACCTGACAGACGCCGCCAAAGAGGCTATTGCAAAATCGAGGTACATCGTGGGTTACAGGTACACCCTTGCAACGATCGAAGGCGTCATCGACAGGACAAGACAGGAAGTCTTTGAAGTTACCATGAAAAGCCAGGAAGATGCCTACCAGACGGTCTACCAAAAGATGCTTGACGGCGAATACTGCACCGTCCCTTTTACAGGCGACGTAAACTTTTCCGAGTCAGAAGTAGTAGACAGGCTGCTTCAGATCTGGGGCGACGAGAATACAGAGATAATCCCGGGCATAAGCTCGATCCAAATTGCGGCAGCCAAATCCCGGGTGCCGACTGACAAGTCATTCATTGTGACGCTCCACGTCACCGGAGACATCGAGCAAAAAAAAGACGATCTTTTAAGGGCCGTCAGGGATGGGAGGAGCGTTATCCTGCTGCCAAGGCCGTGGCCAAGGGAGCCGTCAAAACACTTTATGCAGTCAGACGTTGCCCTGTTTCTCCGCGCAAATGACGTCGATACTTCGGCACTTCGGGTCCGAGTTTTTGAGCACCTGACGACGCCAAAGGAGACCATGTTTGAGGGCAGAGTCTCTGATCTCGAGGGCAGGGAATTTAGCGATCTGTCTGCCATGGTGATAGATCAGACAAAACGCCAGACCTATCTCGAATTTTAGGTAGCAACCCCAGCCCCGGGTGAAATTTCAGAGGTACTTTAAATAGCAAGATATGCCTTCGTTAATCATGTCAATAGATAACAAGTCTGTTGGCATCGCGGCTGAGGGCAAAGGCTCGATAAGGTATTGCGTTGAATGTGGCGCAAAAATGGTTCGGACAGTACGAGTCTGCCCTGCATGCGGTGAGAGCCAAGCATAATAACATTCGCATTACTCTCTCCTTTCTCTTTTTGTGAATGCTTAAAATCATCGTGTATGCTTATGAATATCCGTATACTCTATGAGCAGCAAAGAAGGAAAAGTCCAATATCCTGTTTCAGAAACTTACAAGGTTCTTGACGGTCACGACATTTACAGGAGTAACAACCTGATAGTTGCACTGGTAGTAGTCGAAGGTCAATTCGGCCGGGATCTGAGGCTATACAGATGGATGAAAAGGAAGGATCAATGGAAGGTAGATCTCTGCCGGATGGGCGTAGGCAGGTGGAACTGGGACGAGATATCCTCAAAAGCCAAGGAGTTTGTCAAGAAATATGGCATTGGCGCCGGCGGCCGCAGCCAGGCCGGGTCTACTGCCGAAGAAGATCAGCAGGGTGGGGCAGAAGAGTGAGAGAGAGGTTTATTTTCCCTTTCAGCTAGCCAAGCTCAAGTGCGCTGTTACCTAGGCCGCCTAGCAACTGGATTATCTCCCACTCAATGATTGCCGCCGCAAACAGCACAGCCGCCGCTATTCCAATCTCTATCAACGTCGGCTTGAGAGTGTCTTGAAGGAACAGCCGCCTTTGGTCGGGTCGCCACGGCTTGTCCTTTGCAATTCGTACAATCAAGATGCCGCTCCTGGACATTGCCAACGCATAGACAAAGAGCTCCATTATGCCAAAAGGCGTGAGAAATATCAAAATTGACGGCACACTCGTCAGCTCCGGCGACTGAGCCGCAATGGCGCTAAATACGGTCCCGGTGGCAAAGCCTGTAAAACTTCCAAACCCTGCGCCTATAGCAGGGATGAACATCAGCATTGAGATCCTAAAGTTATTGAGAAAGATGCCGTACTCGTCGATCCCCTCGATCTGGTCGGCGAACTGGTCCCTGACCTGTTGCGCTTCATCCTCGCTGAGAGGAAGGGCCGCCCCGATAGAATATGCTGCGAGAAAGACGGCAGCGCCGATGCCGATATAGAGCAGTCGGCGCTTTATGTTAAAACGCAAGATGGGTTGGATTGCCAGACTTGTTATAATTACTTTTGTAGAATCCCTGCTGGCAAGCTCTTCTTTTTATTCAGGGTGATCATAACATAGAGTGATTGTGAGCCAGAACGCGGGTTCTTCCACCGACATCGTGAATTCGATATTCCCACAGCTCTTCACAGTCGGCACGGATCCTCTGGACTTTGTGGTGCAGGACATCGCCGTAATCATGGTAGTCGCTGCCATCATGCTCGCCATAACGTTCAAGCTAAAGCAGCCGATGGTCATCGGCTACATAATCGCGGGCATGGTCATCGGGCCCTACACCCCGCCGTTTAGCCTCGTGCACAATCAAGAGACATTGAACCTTTTTGCAGAGCTGGGGATAATCATGCTGCTCTTTGTCACCGGTACCGAGTTTCCGATAGCCAAGCTGCGCTCTGTGGGGAGGATATCAATCGTCACGGCACTTACAGAGTCGCTGGGGACGCTTGTAATAGTATTCTTTATCGCGCAGTACTTGGGCTTTTCGTTCTATGATTCAATGTTTTTGGCCCTTGCGCTGTCCGTAACGAGCACGGTGATTACAATCAGGATCCTCGAAGATGTCGGCCTTATCCGTGACAAGTCTTCCACCCTCATACTCGGCATGCTGATAGTCGAAGACATCATCGTGATATCCGCACTCGGCGTTATGCAATCAGTCATCACAGTAGGAACGGTATCGTTTGTGGACATTCTTATCACGCTGTCGATTGTGGCCGGCTTTATCGGCGGGATAATTATCATTGGAAGCAAGTTCGTTCCGCAGTTAATAGATAGGGCAGGCAGGACCAACGACTATGCCCTACTGCTGATAACAATACTCGGCCTTGCCTTCGGCCTCTCGTTCATTGCAAACGGGCTGGGCATGTCCGTCGTGATAGGGGCATTTCTGGCCGGAGTGCTTGTCGCCGAGTCAAAGAGCGCAGCCGTCGCAAGGATAATCACCATCCCTCTGCGGGACATGTTTGCAGCCCTCTTTTTCATTTCGATTGGAGCTCTGATGAACGTAGCCCTGCTCCCGACCTTTATAGTTCCGGCGATAATCCTCATACTGACTTCATTTGCGTCAAAGCTGCTAATAGTCACCGGAATGCTGGTCAAGGGCGGCTTTGACAACGCGACGGCCATCAGGGCGGGGTTTGGCATATCATCAACAAAGGGCGAGATGTCGCTCGTAGTGGCAAAGGGAGGCCAGGATGTGGGCGCCATCACCCCGTCGATATTGCCAATCCTCGGCGTAGTTACAATAGTCACTACCTTTATCGGCCCGTTTATTATCCGGGTCGGGAGTCGGTTCAGGCTGACCGAGCCGACCGAGGCGGACTCTCAGAACGACAGCAAAGAATGAGAGACAAGAAGGAGAAGGAGAAGGAGAAAAAGAGGAGTGCAACAATATTCTTTGCTCTCTCTTTCGCAATATACTTCTCTTGCAGTTCATTTTTCTTTTGCATCCATTCATTCCTGCATTCCATCCGGCCATGTTTGGGGAAAAAAAGCGGCATAGACACACGCTACTCGCAAGAGGTTTTAAAGCGCCATTAGCATGAATACACGCGCAAAGTCACGCAGATAGCGCAGCTGGCGCAAGCACATTTGCACCACCTGATGTCTCGTACATCTTTGACTCAAGCATCAAGAGGCTTTCCCTCTCTCTTCTCCTTTCGCGTTCAATAAGCAGGCCGGCTATGTTGTGCATCCTGCCAAGATGGTCGAACCTAATCGTGCATCTGATCCTTGCGAGAAGCTTGGCAATAGCCCGGAATACGCGCTGCATGACAAGGTCCCTTATGACGCACAGGCCCAGCAGCTGATCCACTGTGGACTTTGAGTCGCTCCTGACAGAGATCGTTACCCGCCTGCTTTTTCTCCCCTGTCGTATCGCCTTTCGGATGGCAACCAGGTTGTCAGCGAGTGCAAAATATACTGCCAGCATCTCCATGCGCTGGACCCCATACCTTTCATTTCTGACTGCCGGCCTCAGCAGCCTGATCCTCATGGCTCTGCTAGAATGGTTGTACCAGGCAACGTAACCAGAAGGCGAAGCGTCAGCATCTATCTCAATGCTGTAAGGTCGCACTACAAGTACTATGGAAAAACTAGTATTTCAGCGTATCACGCGCATCTGAATAATATCGCACAAAAGCCTAGAAAAGTTTGAAAGTTAATTGCAAAATCATTTTGTTTGTCTGTTTGTCGCGAAGCAAAACGCGCTTCATCGCTGCGATGGATCAAAAAAAGCGGGCGGGCCTCTCTGTATTTTACAGGTAACAAAAAAGAAAAAGAGAGAGGCGGAGAGCGAGTGCGTGTGCGGCTCTCTATTTCAGGATCAGTGAGCGGATATCTCACGAACACTCAGGTACTTCCAGTCCCAGGTGAGGCCGTCTGACCTCCATGCTGCAATATTCTGTGAGCTGGTTCCTCCTGGCATGTTGAGTATCTCATCCCTCTGCCTGTAGCTGTCATTGCTGTCCTTGTTCAGCGGGGCACAGCGGGAATCAAAGTCGCTGTTTGTCGTTGACCATCCGCCCTTGTCCACTACGACAGACGCCAGCTTCCAGTTGTTCCTCACAACCAGATTGCCGTTTGAGCCTGTGACATCGTCGTCGATATAGTTCTCCAACCTAACGTAGGTCTTGCCGTTTTCGACAACGTTGTAAATCACGGCCTTGAAGCCAACCCATCTGTCTTCAATCTGCCTATCTGTCGCATCCACGATGCCTTTGGTGCTAGTGTATGCAGGGTGGTTGACCTCTTTTACCCAGCCTGCATTTCCGTTGCCATAGAGGCGGGCTTTATATGCAGAGCCTTCGCAGGCCTTGTCCGGGTCAGAATAGTGATGCCCTCCTCTGGAGTACAGCTGTATCAGGGGAGTTCCACTGACCATTTTTGCATAGGCTGTGATCTCGATATCACGCCATTTTTCATTTGACGGTGACCAAGCTTCCATTCTGACCTGGCTTGCTGATACGCGCCACGACCCGTCGGACTGCTTTGTCATCGTTGGCAGGTTCCGGAAGAGAGAATCGCTCCTCGGGTCTGCCATGTTCACATACCATTCATTTCCTCCCGAAGCTGTTGGATAGATCTTTTCTATGCCAAACTTGTCAAGGCTGGAGCCGGACGAAGTAGTAGAGGAGTCGGAGCGGGTGTTTACGTCGAGCTCGCTTATGCTCGCCCAGTTGTTCTCGGTGTTCCCGTTGACAGTCACCCTAACGTACCTGGCATTCGTGTCGGAAAAGCTGTACTTTTCTTCCGACGAAGTATCTCCGCTGCTCTTGCCGCTGTATACGTTCTTCCATGAGCTTCCGTCAGAAGACACTGCAATGACGAAATCGTTTGTCCTTGTATTGCCCCTGTACCAGGCAATGTCAACCCTGCATATGGACTCCCTCTCGTCAAGCTGGGCCCTGAGCCAAGCTCCTTTGCCTTCGCCGGACCATCTGCTTGACATATCATTGTCAATGGCATTTGAAGGAGGGTTAACGGATTCATAGGTTGATGCCCTGATGGCGTCAATTGGCGCCTCAGTGCATGCCGTCGCAGCACTGGCGGGGACCGTAAATATAGAAAGGCCCACGACCATAGTCGAAGTCAATACCAGTGCAGCTGCCGCCAAAGCCGTAGCGGCTCGTCCAAAAAACGAATGTTTTTCTAGCATTTTCTTCCGAAAAATGATTAGGTAGATTCTATTTATTTCGGTCGCATTTTTTTCAAAATCCTGCAGCTTGAGACAGAAAGATCAGATTGCGCCCTAATGCCTGCTTCTAGAAGCGTACTCCTTCTTGTTCCACGATTGCAGAAAAAAGAAAAAGAGAAAGAAAAAGGTCCTGTCGCCAGTGATTTTTGTTGTTGTTGTTTTCGCCAGCCACAGCGTGTCCGGCAGAAAAAATTCTTGCCAGACTAATCGTCGTGATGATCCGTTTCGACGTATGCCTGGTCAAGGGAAGCAAGCGCGGTAGGCGCATTGGTCAGGTATGCCGTGTTTGGTCCGCTGCCTGCAGATATCTCCCTGACGCTTACGTTTTTGAAGTCATAGTCTGCGCCATCGCTTCTAAAGCTCACCCAGTCGCCAGGCCACGTAATGACTTCATTCCTATGCATCATTTGACCTGTGTCTCTATTCTCCGGCACGTACGATGGATACTTTTGCTTCATGTACGACATAAATGTGTCAAAGCGGGTCGATGCGTACCAGCTGCCGCTGTCAGTATACTCGGCAACTTTGATAAAGCGGTTGTCGTTGTTCGGGCTGACGTACGCTTCAAGCTTTCTCTGGGTGTTGTCGTTGATGTTATATCCGACAAATTTCACAGTCACCCACTTGCCTGATATTGAGGTGCCACTGTTCCTTGTAGCGATTTCACTCGTGTATCCGCTGTTGCCGCTTTCATGGTACATCTCTTTGATAAATCCCATCCGGCCATCAGAATAGACCCTCATCTTGTTTGCAGAGCCATGCCATGCACCTGTCACATCTGTGGTATGTTGCTCTCCATTGGAATAGAGCTGTACGAGACTGCCTGAATTGATCCTCAACTGCATAGTCATCTCTACGTTCCTCCATCCGCCGGAAATCACCCACCGTGGCGTGCTGTCAGAAGGTATGTTCCATGAGCCGTCCGCGTTCTTTGAAAAGCCGGTTGGCAAGCGGTCGACCCTGCCGCCGTCTCTGAATTCAGTCACGGTCGCGGCGTTGGTCTTTGTATAATACTCATTGCCGTCGCCTGTGGCAGTCGGGTAGAGCTTGGCAATTCCGAACTGGTCGAGGTTCCCTGTTGGGATAGGCTCTGGCTCCGGTTCGGGCTGCGGCTGAGGTGTAGTAGAAGTATCCGTTTCTTCGTCACCATCCGAAACCGCAGTAATGTAAACAGAGTTCCATGCTTGGTTGCCGGCAAAGTCAGTCGCCCTGGGAACCAGCCTGCGCTCCCCGATACTGATCGGCATCGAAATGCTCCAGGAAGACCAGTCTCCCGGCGCCTTTGGAGTGGCTGCCCTGTATGCGCCCTCGTCAATTCGGAGCTCAACTATCTTGACTCCCCTGCCAACATCCGATGCGGAGCCTCTGATGGTAATTGTGCCGTCACCTGTGATGATTACCTTGGACCCCCCGGCAGGCTGTGTAATGGAAATCAGGGGCGCAGTTGTGTCCATTGCATAGACTTCTTTGGCTTTGGCCGTCAAGTCCACTCTGGTCTCTTTGGCATTTCCTGCCCTATCAACGGCGCTTGCATAGATAACATGCTGTCCCTCAGCAAGCGAGCCTAACGATACACTCCAAGAAGACCAGTCGCCGGATGCCTTTGGCGTTACGTCGACTAAAGCCCCTCCATCAAGCCTTGCGCGCAGCGAACGGATGCCGCTTCCGCTGTCGCTTGCCGCGCCACTGACTGTCAGTGTTGCACCGGCATCTACCGAAGAGCCGGCCTGCGGCGAGATTATTGCAAGTGTGGGCGGCGTAGAGTCCATCATGACTTTGACGTATATAGAATTCCATGCCTGGTTGCCCGCATTGTCAGTTACTCGAGGGGTTATCCTGTATATGCCAGATTTCTGCATGCTAACCGTAATGCTCCAGGAAGACCAGTCGCCCGGAGACGACGGCTTTGCAGCAGAATAACTGCTGCCGTTTACCTTGACCTCGACTATCCTTACACCGCTTCCGCCCTGCTTGTCGTTTGCTATTCCAGACACCTTGACTTCGCCGGTCGGACTTGCCAAAATAGAAGAATAAGCCGACGGAGAAGTAATCCTTACCCAGGGGCGATCGGTGTCAGTACCCGTGCCTGAGGCATAAACATAGTTCATGCCTGCACTTGTCGTTACTGCCACCGACATTATTAGAAATGCTGCCGAAATGGCAGCAACTGCTGCTCTTCCTTTTCTAAAATATACTATACCATACCACCGACGTGAATCTTTGAACGGATCTGATTTAGCGACTTGTACGTTTGGGTTCAAACGTACGTTGCAAGAGTAAATTCAGAAGTCATCATTATTGTGCCGCAAGCTTGCTGCAGCGGTAGAGAACCTGCTGCTACAGAAAAAAAGCTCTGCTTGTGAAGCCAGAGAACAGAGGCAGCCTCTCTATGCAACCCACTATTACCCGCGATCGTATGTCCTAGTTTGCATGTCTGCTGAAACCATCAGCTGCGTGTGTGTATGTATGCGTGCAGTCGATGATCGCATGAGCTACTGCTACGGCAGGACTGCATCAAAACATGGATTGCGATTTTGCCGCAAGTGTAAAGACGCCACGGAAATGGTGTCACATTAGCCAAGCGACCAGTAATTGTTGGCTATCGTCTGTACTGCGTCCAGCTGACCTTTCTCTTTTTGTCGCCCGCCACTTCTTCCTCCTCCGCTGCGGCCGCCGGCTTTCTCATTATGAATAGGTACTTGAAGCCCCTCAGGTAAAAATTGAAGCGGAGGGCCCTGTTGTGCCACATGCCCGTGTTTGAAGTCTGGCTCCTCCTTGCGACTGAGATGATGTCAACCGTCTCAAAGTGCCTTGAAAGCTGGTCGTAGATGCGAAAGCCAACGGGCGTGAACCTCTTTTTGACCCACTGGTCTCCTATCAGCCATCCGATGACTTTGCCGGGCTTGAGGACGCGGTGGCACTCTTCGATGACCTTGTCAAGGGCTTCGTAGAATTCTTCAGACTCTGCCGACAACTTGCCGATGTTGGCCTGCTGGTCGTTGTAGTCGATATTGTCGCCATAGGGCGAGTCGATAAAGACCATGTCGATGCTGTTGTCGTCCAGAGGTAGCTTGCGGGCGTCGTTGCGCTTGATGTCTGGGCGGGTCGGCGATACGTCAAAAGCAATCACTTTTCTGCCCTCTTCCTTGCAGACATCGATCGTAGTTCCGCTCCCGGCCATCGGATCAAGCACCAGATCACCGGGCTCAGTGTAGCGCCTCACCATGTTGTAAATGACAAAGGCCGGCGTTACTCCCGCGTATTTGTTGCTCCCTTTTGGAGTCTTGCCGTAGCTCTGGCGTGGAAAGTCCCATAGGGTGGTGGAAGCGAGCCTTGGCTTCTCTTCTTCCTC
>DATEIL010000140.1:0-14874 GCA_035279085.1 Nitrososphaera sp. | reverse complement strand
AAAACGGACCGCCACCGTCCTAGGCGCATGCCCGGTCTGCAAGAAGGGTGAGCTCCGCATGATCACTTCATGGAAGTCGAAAAAGCGCTTTGTCGGCTGCTCCAACTATTCAAGCGGCGGCTGCAGGGCTTCGGCCCCCCTGCCACAAAAAGGCGGAATAAGAACAACTGGCAAGATATGCGCCGAGTGCGGCTGGCCCATAGTCGGCGTGGCTTTTGCCCGAAGGTCAAAGCAGTGGCGGATATGCGTAAACATGACCTGCCCGTCAAAGGACCGGAAGTCATAGTAGCAGAGAGCTCATGTAAACTCGTTTGTGTGTTTGAGCGCCTGCGTGTGTGTGCATTCTCTCTAGAGCAGGATTCGCTAACTTGATTGCACTAGCTTGATAAGAAAACGCCTGCAGCAATTAAAATGAGGAATGGCAAGCGACCACTCGCACCTCTGCGAATACTGCAGCGAAAGGTTCCCGTGCCCGGTCGAAAAGCACGAATGCAGGATCGAATGGAAAACAAGCCATAACGACCATTTTCTCGCGCTTACTGCCTGAGGGTGTAGACATCTTCGCGCCGGTTACGAAGCAGTGGCAGCGTTTTCCTCACCTGCTGGACCCTCTTGATGTCAAGCTCAACTATTTCGATGCCTTCCCGCTGTCCCATGTCTGCAAGCACAATGCCAAACGGGTCCACGGCCATGCTCCGGCCGCAATAGATGTTGCCAACCTGATCCGGCGCTATCACGTACGAGCCGTTTTCAATTGCCCTGGCCTTCACCATTGTCTGCCAGTGCTCCTCCTTCATTTCTCCCTGTACCCATGCGGACGGCGCGACCAGCACATTGGCGCCATTGAGCGTCAGGAGGCGTGACAGTTCGGGAAACCGGAGATCGTAGCAGATCAAGAGTCCCAGGGTTCCGGCCTTGGTCGTCACTGGGTCCTTGATGCTTTTGCCCTTTGCCAGCTTGGCGGATTCCTTGAAGTCAAGCGCGTCGTAGAGATGGAGCTTGCGGTATGCAGAGGACAGCGTCCCCGAAGCACTCAGGATAAGCGCCGTGTCGTAGACCTGGGCTCCCGCCTTCTCATAGATTGATGCGACTATTCCGATATGGTTCTTCTTTGCAGCCCTGCCAAGCGCCGTCACAAAGTCGCCGCCGACCGGCTCTGCAATTCGAGCGAGATCGTTTGCCGACTGGCCGGCAGGCGAAAAAGCCATCTGGAATTCAGGGAAGCATATGAGCTCGGCCTTGCATGACGCCGCTTCGGCGATAAGGTCGACTGACCGGAGAAGGTTCGCCTGCTTGTCTTCCGAAGCCCGCATCTGCACCAGGGCGACTTTTTTCTTCTTATTTCCTTTCAAGTGCTACAGGGAGCACTCGGCGGCCAAAATAAAAATAGTTTTGCCCTGCGCTCTAGAGCGGCTTGCCGGTCTGGAACCAATTTTCCTTTGGATTTTCCTCAAAGACAATTATCACGTGCTCGGCCTTTGTCTTTAGGATCTGGACTGCCGCTTCGGTCACTGCTTTTGCAAAATCGCTCTTTTGTTCTGGAGATCTGCCAGGATACATTGCCACGGTAATGAGAGGCATATAGATATCTCTGCTCAGGCTTGGTCAGTTCTGGTTTATATGTGCATCAACAACCGCGGGCGTTGCGGCTACTTCCGGCATGGCGGAGGAAGAAGAGACGACTTCTTCGCCGCTGTTGTTGTTCGCCTGCTTGAGCTCGTGGAGTGCAAGCAAGTATCGCTTGATAAAATTGACGCCGGGCGACGGCCTCCGGCCTTTTTCGTAGTCGCTCAGAACCGATGGAGTAATGTTCATTTTTCTTGCAAGGTCCGCCTGCTTGATGCCAAATCTCTTTCTCCAGTACTTTAGCTGGTGGGCCGGGCTTTCGCTCAGCACTACAGAGCCTGCGACTATGGTCAATTCGTCGCTGGCAGAAATATTAATAGAATTTTCAATATCGGACAAACGATAGTCGAGTTCCTTCCCGGTGATAAAAAGTTTAGCCTAGAATTGGATCCGGATGCGGTTTTGCACTCGGCAGAGAAATTGCGAATTTTTTGGGACAATCATTGCATTTCTGAAAATTCATTTGCTCCGTCGTGAGTTTCTCGCCGGATTGTGATATCCTGTAAAAATGGGGAGAAGGCAAGATAGACAGAGAGAGCGCGTCGGAATTTCCTAATACCGGCATTGCGCCATATCTTTATCATCGGCGGCGGTAGCAGTATGCATGAACCCAGCCTTGTAAAACTCAACCAGAGGATCACTCAGTGCACGCTGTGCCCAAGGCTCGCCAAATATATCAAACAAGTCGGCGAGCAGAAGGTGAAGCGGTTTGCAGGCGAAGAATACTGGGCCCGGCCCCTGCCAAGCTGGGGCGATCCCAATGCAAGATTGCTGATCGTCGGACTCGCGCCGGCGGCACACGGGGGCAACAGGACTGGGAGGATGTTCACCGGCGACAGCTCCGGCGACTGGCTGATAAGGGCGATGCACGCTACAGGTTTTGCCAGCATGCCGACCAGCAGAAGCCGAGACGACGGATTGGTTCTCCACGATGCATACATCACGGCCGCGCTCAGGTGTGCACCTCCCGGGAACAAGCCCACGCCGGCGGAGCTTGCCTGCTGCTCGCAGTACCTTCTGGCAGAGCTGGAAATATTGAAAAATGTCAGGATTGTCCTTGCGCTTGGCAGGATTGCGTTTGATGCCTATTGCAGGGCGGAAAAAGTCAGGGGCTTCGCATTTGGTCACGGCAACAAGTACAGATTGCAGGGCGGAAAAATATTTGTCACGTCATACCACCCAAGCAGGCAGAATACCAACACCGGCAAGCTGTCATGGAAGATGTGGCTTGGTATCTTTGAGGAAATCCAGTCGATGATAAAGGAAGGACACTAGCTAGCTGGCACCGCAGCATGACTTGCACATATATTCGACTTTGATGACATCGCCCAGGTCGTACATGACCTTGCAATACGCAAAGTTGTTGCAGCGGGCGCACTGCACGGGTCGCGGCAGTGACGTGTACGTCTGCTTTCTTGTGATCGGAGAATCAAAAATTTCTATAGAACGTTGCTTGCCTGTTACTACGGTCATGGAATAATTAGATTTTCAAAGTAAATAAGGGATATTGTTGAATGAACCTGCAGGATTATTGCGGCTGGGAGACTAGAATGCCCCGCCCTATTTTGGAACCAAGAGTTCCAACGTATAGTACCGGCCTCCGACTTCAATGTTTCTGGCGTAGATTTCATACTCTGAATCCTGTTGTGCTGCTGGCGTGGTTTGTAGAAGGGGGTTTATCGCCTCAAATATTGTCTGTGTCTCTGATCTTGAAACGACTATTTCAATGAACGCCATCTGTTGTTGTTGCGAGCCGGAAGAGGAAGAAGATGATGATGTTGCAGCTGCCCTGTCTACCTTGGCAATGTTCCGGTACAGCTCGGGATCCGAAGAACCAAGAGAATAGTCGTCAATGTGATCAAAACCTCCGCCGCCACTTTCATGACGGACTATTCTTAGCAGCGAAGAGTCAGTGCGCTTCATGAATTCAGGCAAATTTGAATCAAATCCGGTGTTGTGGCTAGATGCTTGCGCCCCATAGACCGCCGCTGCAGCATATATGGCAGCGCCTGCGAGAGCTGCAAAAATGAGTATTCTGGTGGTTCTCCTCAATGCCGGGTCACTCACTCACGCCCTCGCGCACAAGAAAAAAACACACATATACACACAGCGTCGTCCCTATTTCTTAGTGATATCAGTCGAGAGCTGGTCGATCTTGTACCTGAGCGCTTCCTTGACTTTGGTGTTGTCGACCATGTTGAGCGGTCCCTTGCAGTTTGGGCATTTAAAGAATAGCTCTACTGCCGAATCGAATTTCACGCGAGGGCAGTCATGGTTTCCGCAGTGGTAGAATTCTGTAGAATCTTCATAGTCCAGGCGCTTGTGGAGCCTGTCCAGGATTTTCTTTTTCTGGTTCTCGATAAAATTATCAACCTGATCCTGCTTGGCGCGCCATCTATAGACAAACCAGCCTTTCTTTTCGTCCTTGACGCGGATGCCAGTAATCAGGGCCTTGCCGAACATGTCATAGAGTACTTTGCGGACGATGTTTATCTTGAGACCCGTTGCGCTTGCAATTTCTTCGTCAGTCACGTCTTCAGTATTCAGCAGTGACTTGGCGACCTTGACGTATTCTTCGCCGCCTATCAGGCCGGCGATCTTTACAAAAGAGTCCTTGTACTCTAAGGCGCGCATATGGCGTACATCTTTTATCGTCACATTTTTCAAATATATAGTTGCTGTTGTTGTCATGCATTAGTTCCATAGAGCCTGTAGATCCCCCCGGTCTGGTCACTCATGTAACTCCATATGTCAGGATTTACCTGGAGGGGCAGAAACGTGGATTTTTGCCGCTCGTCGAGGACATCGTGCACCATCTGGCCAATCACGATCTGGTCGGGTTTAGCAAGGCCGGTCATTTTAGCCGCCACGTTGATGGTATATCCAAGGATGTCGTAATGCGGCCACCTGAACTGCCTTCCCTCGACCGTCTGTGTATTCCAGCCGTACTGGACCACGACATTTTCTCCAAGGTCAATTCCCACCCGGACGCTCATCTCCGGATAGTCGTATTGGTTGAGAATCGGGTTTATGCCCTCCCTGATGATCCTGATCATCGACCTGGCGCAGTTGACTGCATTGACGCTTGGAAGGAACGGATCGCCTTCGGCGACAAAGAACGCAAGGATTGCGTCGCCCACGTACTTTAGCACATGCCCGCCATACGCGTTTATTGTCAGGGACATTTCCTGGGTGAAGGCCTGGACCAAGGTCGCAAGCCTGTCCACCGGAAGAGTCATTGACATCCTAGTTGACCCGACCAGGTCTATGTTCAGGATAGCCAGCCTGACCTTGGATCTTGCAAGCCGTGACAGGACCTTGTGTGACTCTTCTGTGGACAGGTCAAACCGCGTCTCCACTTTCAGTGCATTCCATACCCTTTGCTGCGCCGCCCTTATCGCCTTTTCAAGGTCTACTACCGCGTCGAGATAAAAGGATGCAAGAGACGATGACTCTGACTCTTGCCGGGCAGCTGCACTCTGTATCTCTTCGGCCGCGGCTTGCTCTATGATCTGGTCAACTTGCTCCTGTTCGATGTCCATCTGGAGTGCAATTATTTCTGCCGGGATGCCAGAGTAGTGCAGGTTAAGAATCGTCTGACGCTGAAAGTTGGAAGGACTATTGTTATTACTACTACTATTACTCTTATCGCCACCACCAGCAGAAGCTGCTTCAGACATAGCCGGGCAGTTATATCCTCCGACAGGTGACTATTTCTGTTTTAAGGTGTATCACAGATGCATAGCCGCGTGTAAAGAATATTCCAGTGCGGTTAATAATAAGCGCAGACAATAAGGATATGGGGAAAAGTATGGCGAGCAAGAATCAGGAAGAGGAGAAAGTGTTGCTTACCCTTCCAAACATCAAATACTTGGTAGAGGGCCTTGACGCCTTGCTAACGACTGACTTGGACGGCGAAAAGCGGGCAAAGGTCATCCAGCTGCGAAACGAGCTGCTCTCTTTTATCAACAGCATATTTACGGACTATTCGTAATTGCCGCGCGGACCTTGGTAATGACTTCATTTATCGAGAGCGGCTCTTTTTTTATCACGTCCCGCCTGTCAAGCGAGCCCATCAGACGGAGCTCTTCACTTGACGGCCGCAGCAAGAACATGAAGCTGATCTGCCTGTCGCAAGTATATTTTATTTCTCGGTAGAGATCTATGCCGGTCATGCCCCGCATCACGAGATCTGTTATTACAAGAGAATAATCAGTCCGGCTTGCAAAGACCACCGCCTCCTTTGGATCCGGAGTGTGGTCGACAGAAAAGCCGTCTGCCCTCAGGTACGTCTTCATGAGGTTTGCGGTACTGTCCTTCTGGTCCACGAGCAGGATTGGGTCTCCCAACTCTCTCTACCTATGTTATGCGGTTTTTGTATTAAGACTGATAGTCAATTGTTATAGATAGACGGCCGGCAGCTTTTTCATGGTTTGGGTGTCGGAATTGCTACAGAACCAATTCAAAGGCTTTTCAGGTTCGTAATTTATTCAAGATTTTTGTAATAAAACCAATAGATTAGTATGCGGGGCACATACTGGACACAAGGTTGCCAGAACTCGGCTGACAGCCACGCAAGAAAACAAGAATATACTTCTCGGCAAGCCTGAACCTTTAACTATGTTCTGAACTATTCTCACATACTCGTTTTAACCCTCGCAGTCGTGTTTTTGAGTAATGAAGAAGACGTCTAACGCGAGTTCAGATGGTGACCTTGCAAGTTTTGAAGGAGAATATCCAAAAGACCTGTTCAACAAGAGTGTTGTGCTGGGCGGGCAGACGGTCGGTCATGTAGTCAGGGAGACTGACGACCAGATAGTCGTTTTTAGTGATTCAGGCGACGCCCGATTCGATATTCCCAAGTCGGCCATCGCCGTTGCCGGCGGGTCGGTAGTGATAAATGAAGAGTCAATTGATCAATATTCACGGGACAAAGATGCGCCCCTTCCAATGGGCAGGAGCCTTCGGCCTTCTGCCGAGGAAATAAGGAACTCTGCCAGACAGCATCAGCTGGAGGAGGAGCGGAAAAAGGCAATTACCACCGCTACCACTAGTACTACTCCTGATGCGATCATGAGCGAAGCAACATCGCTCACGACATCACCCCGTTCGGAAACAGTCGGTGTGTCGACGCCGGAAGGCTATGTCGATACCGAATCGGAATTATCCAAAAAGATGAAAAGGGCCGCAAGCGAGCTAAAACAAATCATCGTCGCCGGGACAAAGGTGGCCAAGAATGAAGCCAAAAAAGCCAAGAGAAAAGCGGAAGCAAAGCAGGCTGCGATGGACAGGGAAGCTATCAGTAGGATGGGGGCTCTCGCGGGAACTTTTTCCGAGTCCTTTGAAGACATCCTTACCGCAACACGGACAAGAAAATACGGCGACCAAGTCGAGATCTATACCGGATTTTTGAAGCTGCTCGATCAGCAGCGCGAGCTCATAGTGGCGCGCAGGGACATGGCAATCAGGCTTAGAGATTCTGTGGACGTTCCAGTGGTAGAGCCAAAGGACATGGACAGGAGGCAGCTAAAGTCTCCCCCCAAACTCCCGGCTCCAGAGGATCTCGATGTTTCCAGCAGTAGCTATCGGGCCAGGACAGGAAGCACAAGACAGACCGTCAGAAGGAGCCGGACAGAGACAGCTTAGTAGTGTGCTCGAGAGTTTTCATAAAATTCCCTGTCTTCCTCGGCCATCACGGTGCGTTTGTGGCATTCGCTGCACAATAGGTACTTTGAATTGAGAGGCAGCAGCTTTTTGCACCGGCCGCAGAACTTGTTCATGCGCAATAATGATCTGCGCACATGCCTGAATAAAACCTTGATCAGCAGAAAAAGAGAGAGAGTGAGGGGGAGAAATCTAATTAAGCATGCTGTCCGGATGAAAACCGGCTCTGTCAGCATTGGCTTTACAAAATGAACTCTTTAACGCATTATCCTATGCGACAAACAACAGGTTCCAGATACATCCAGATGCGTTTGCCATGCTCAAGGGCCTTGACGACGATATTTTGAGAATTGTTCAAGAAATAGTAAAGAACAAAAAAAATGGCAGCAAGAACTCTGTCATTTTGGTTGAAGATATCAAGGGGCTGCTCAACCCGGCTAGGTCTGTCGAGCAGGATCTCCCATCGGAGCAGGTCTGCAACGTCGTAATCGATCCCACCCCCAAAGTCACTACCGGCGAAGGGGTAGAAGGGTATGCTGCGCTCTTTCGCAGTAGGTTCGAAAAGACCATGAGGATATTGTCGCAGAGGCCTGACAGCAAGCGAATATCCAAAGTTGCCGTTGTTAAGCAGCAGCAAAAGGGAGGTAGTGGTGGTAACGGAAAAGGAAAAGGAGAGCGCAGCCTTGATGGTGCAGGCTCGACCACCATTGTTGCAGGGCTCCTTATGTCAAGGCGGTCAAAGAAAAATGGGCTAGAGCTTGCAATCGACGACTATACCGGCACCCTCTCTGTGATGGCGACTACAGATGATGCAAAAAAGCAGGCAGCTGGCCTTGCGCTTGACCAGATGGTCATGCTCGAGCTCGAGAGCGGAAAGGGAATCCCCGGCTTTTCCGTAAAGAGCATAATTTCGCCGGACATCCCGGACCATCTTCCGGGCAGAAGCAAATCAGAATCATATGCGGTATTGATTTCCGACATGCACGTTGGAAGCAAGTATTTCATGCAGGCCGAGTTTATGCGCTTTCTTGAATGGCTCTCATCCAGCGACGATGAAGTGGTCAGCAAGATAAAGTTCCTCTGCTTTGGAGGCGACCTGATAGACGGCATCGGGATATTTCCAAACCAGGACAAGGAGCTGGTGGAAATGAACGCGGTAAAGCAGATGAACCGCGCTGCTGACTTGCTTGCAAAAGTGCCAAAGCATATCAGGATGCTTGTGATACCAGGCAACCACGATCCTGGAAGACGCGCTCTTCCCCAGCCATCCATTCCAGGCAAGGACCTCGCAGAGAGGCTGTACTCGCTTGAGAACTGCACCATGCTGGGCAATCCTGCATTTGTTGAACTCAATGGCGTCAAAGTACTCATGTTCCACGGGCAGAGCCTGGACGACGTCATCGCCACCACTCCGGGTTTGAGCTATTCCAAGCCTGCGGAGGCGATGAAGGTGCTTCTAAAGGCCCGGCATCTTTCGCCTACGTATGGGGAGCGAACGCCGGTAGCACCGGAGCAGGAGGACATGATGGTGATATCTGAGGTGCCGGACATTTTCCATTCGGGCCATGTCCATGTGGTAGACGTGCAGAACTATAGGGGAACCCTTGTTGTGAACTCGGGGGCATGGCAGGCGCAGACAAAATTCCAGCAGACAATGGGCATCATGCCAACACCAGGAATCGCAGTCGTGGTCAACCTGGCGACTCTCCAGCCGTTTCTGCAGGATTTTACTCGATAAGCGCGGAAAATGTAGAGTCTTCCTTTAACGCTTCCTTTACAGATACAAGCGGGAATTTGAGCCGTATCTTTTGGGTCCTCCCGTAACGGCCCTGGTTTACCACGTCTGTCGCCACAAGCCCGAGCAGCTCAAGTTTGCTTATCATCTGGGTGACGCGGCGCTGGGTGAGTGGATCCTGATCGACTTCTCTGCATAGTGAGGAATAGAGGTCATAGACTTCACCTGTAAAGCCGTCCTTTGACTTTGCGATTGCGAGCACCACCAGCTTCATGTGGGCAGGGAAGTTCTTTACAAGCACGTATGGCGCGTCTCGCTCAATCTTGTCCTGTGCCTCCCTTACATGGCGCTCTTCCACCCTGGCGGCGTTTTCCCTTTCAGCAATCTCTGCGCCGACTCGTAGAAGGTCGATTGCCTTTCTGGCGTCGCCATGCTCCCTGCCGGCCATGGCAGAGCACAGGTTAATTGCAGCGTCTGTAATGGCGCCCTCATTGAATGCTATCGTCGACCTTTCATTGAGTATCTGGCGCAATTGATCAATTGTATACGGGTTGAAAACGATCTCCTCCTCGCTGAGGCTGCTGCGAACGCGAGGGTCCAGCTTGTCCTTAAAGTCGAGGCTGTTTGATATGCCTATCAGGGAAATAAAACCGCCCTTTGTCATGTGCTGGTTGGCCCTTGTGAAACTGTAAAGCACGTCGTCGCCGCTTTTGTCCACCAGAGAATCTATCTCATCGATGACGAGGATAAGGCCGATTTTGTTTTTCTGAACGAATTGCAGTATCCTGCTTGTCGCCTCCCCAATGGATAGGCCGGTGAATGGGATCTGCCTGACCTTGTCCTGTTCCCGATTCAGCCCGAGATCCTCTGCAATTTCAAAGAGCACCTTGTATGCGGTGCTTGCGCCTTTTGCATTGACGTTTACCGCCCTGATGCTCGATTTCAGCTCGTTTGCCTTTTTCCCGAGCCGCTCGACTACTTTTTTCACCACAGCTGTCTTGCCTGTGCCGGGCTCACCAAAGAGCAGTAGGTTTGATGGCCGGGCGCTCCTGAAAACAGTGGACAGGACCTGGGCAACTGCGTTTTCTTCTTGCTCTCTGAACGGCAGTCTATCAGGTACATAGTCTATTGTCAAAGTCTGGCGGTTTTTTATCAGCGACTTGCCGCTTGCGGCCCTGTTGAAGATATTATCGATATCAGAAGAGGAGCTCAAACGCGATATGATACACCACCATTAGTTCTAATTTTAACCCGCCGCACACCCCTTTCTTTCTTATCCAGAATACAAATCTGTTAACTTTACCTTAACAGTCATGTTAACAGGTCGCTTTTAACCGGCCAAATCAATTAGTACTCATTATCATATCAAGATATTGATATTGTCTTTTACAAGCTTAGAGACAAGGCCTGGAGAGGAAAGGGTGGGGTGGGTCCGGCCCTCCATTTCATTAGACAATCGTCTGCTGTTAACTTTTTAGATCAAAGCCAGCCCAAAGTGCCCAGAAAGAACCCCTCTGTTTCCAGTGGAGCGTTAGGGTCCATCATTAACACTGTTAAGACGCCGGGATATACCCCTTCATTTCCACTGGAGCCCAAAAATAGGCATTTTTCTACCAAAAGCATGGTTAACAAAGGGCCAATGTTAATGGATAAAGCTCTTCTCTCATGAATAGTCAACGTTAGCTAAGCTCTGTGTTATCAGGCTTGACAGAGCTGGTGTTAAGTGTTAACAGGTTAACAACTGAAGCTACCTTTACAGATATGAGCTCGGGAAGGAAAAGGTTCAAGATAGAACTGGAGGATGCCGAGGGGAGCAAGTACAACCTCTCCCTTGAGGGCAACATATCCAAGGATAAGATCTTAAAGATAGTAGAATTCATGGACCTCCTCAACATAGAGTCCTCTTCATCATCATTATCGAGCGGTGGCGAGGGGGAGCACGCAAGGCGCCCAGCATCTGCTTCGGTCGGCGACAGGATATGGAGCCTCGTGGAATCAAAGTTCCCCTATGGAAGCTTTACCTCAAGCGACATCTTGGAACTCTACGAAGACCAGTATAACGAACCCATAAAATTGAGCATAGTGTCCACCTATCTTTCCAGGTATTCGGAGCGTGGAAGACTGGCACGAGTCCGCCAGGGCAAGGAATGGGTCTACAAAGTTACTAGAGATTCCGCAGCTCGGATGCCGCCTCAGTCTTTTCCCTCAGCCTCTCTCGGCCAAGGTCAGTAAGGTTATACCGGAACGGCTTTGTGCTGCTATCTCGTGCAACGTACTGCGAGTCTGTCAGCTTTTTCATTAGGCGGGCAGTGTGCTCCCTTGTCCTGCCAATAGCCTGCTGGACCTCCCTCGAAGTTCTTGGCCTCTCACCAAGCATTTTTAGGATATAGTCAGTGGTGCCATTCTGCCCATCAGGCCGTTCACCAGCGATGGCTATATCACTAGTTGGATGCTGCGTGATAACGGGGGGTTCAGTGACACGCGCTACGTGAGGTTGCGGCGGCTGTGATGTCCGCGGTTCCTGTGATGTCACTGTGACCCTCGGTGATTCTGCCCTCAGTTCCATGATATCCATCTTGGTCCGCAGCTCGGCTATCACGCGGTCATAATCACGCAGGCGCCTGGAATATTCCATCACGATGGCCTCTGTAACCGAATCGTCCTGGCTTTCGACCCCTTGTTCCTTCTTTGTAAAGAATGCATTGAGCCTGTGATATGACATCACACCAGCCATGCCTGCAACGAATGCAATTGCAGCAAATATCACGGTTTCCGATGTGATAAAGGTCACAATGCCAGCTAGATCGAAGGCCATATCACGCGTTTACGTTACATCACCGTGATATAATGCTATAGAGTAACACTATTTTACAATCTGGATACTCTTTTTATCAGTTGTGATATCACAGACATCACGCTCTCCATGCGTTCCGGAGGCAAAATATCACGCGCTTCGGAGCCTAATATCACGCGTAGCTGCTCTGCCACCTGGCTCAAGGCTACCAGGCCCTGCGGCTCCAAGGCACCCGTCGATTGCAGAAGAACCCCGCTGTATAGGACGGAGTAGACCTTATCCTGGCACTGCTTTACCTGTCGGAAATATGCGCCTGAAGTCATGTTTGGCGGCCTGCCAGCGCCTTGCAGCCTATTCAATATTATGGATACTTGCTTCGGAGTAAATGTAGAAGTTGCAATAATTTGCGAGAAAAATTGATTGGAATGGATTCCGAGATCGCCCAAGGTACTATACAAATGTGTATAGTAGGCATGAACGCTATAAACTTTGAGCCCAAGCCATCAAACTTTAAAATGACACACCGCGTTGAAGAAAGGCGTGGGTGAAGGGGGAAAGGTCGAACAGTACCTCAGAGACGAGGTAAAAAAATGGGGAACCATTTGTCTTCCACTTATTGATTCAGAAAATTCGGCAGATGCAGCATTGGTGGCCAGAAAGGTGGCTGAAATGGGTGCATCGGCAATACTCGTTGGCGGCTCTTCTGCAATAGACCAGCTCGAGCTTGCCAAGGTTGTGACGGAGATCAAGGCCCACATCACGGTTCCTGTGATATTATTCCCTGGAAATGTCACAGGCGTATCACCAAAGGCCGACGCGATTCTTTTTAGCTCGCTGTTAAACTCCGAGGACCCATACTTTATCACGGGCGCCCAGGCGCTGGGAGCCTTGGCAGTCAAGAAATACGGCATTGAACCGCTGCCTACCGCATACATCATTGTCGGTGAAGGGACTGCCGCCTGGTTCGTAGGAAGGGCAAGAGGCATCCCATTCCACAAGCCCAACATGGCAGTCATGTATTCTCTTGCCGCCCAGTACATGGGCATGAGGTTTGTCTATCTTGAGGCAGGCTCCGGCGCCTCCCAGAATGTACCGCCTGAGATGGTCGCAGCAGTTCGAAAGCATTATGATGGAACGCTGATTGTCGGAGGCGGGATACGCACTGCAGAGACTGCACGGCAGGTTGCCGCTGCGGGTGCGGACGTCATAGTAATTGGCACAATGATTGAAAAGGACAGCAGCTGGCAGGAAAAGTTTTCGTCAATAGTCAAAGCCATCCGGTCTCGTTGATGATGAAGATGATTACATCATGATCCTAGAAGAAGCGGAAATCCGACTAAAAGATGTCCGGATGCCTGCATACTATAGGAGTTACCAGCATCAGATACTTTCGGGAGTTCACCAGAATTACCAACACGCGCTCAGGGCCCGCCGGCGCGGCTTTGACGCCGCCGACGTTGTTGAGCCCAAGATTGCCTACGACCTTGCAGACAGGGTCGCAAAGATGCATGACATCGATATAGCCGAGAGGCTCAGGAACCTGCTGTCGCAGACTACAAAGGAAAAGGCCGCCCTCAAGATAGCCGAGGAAATCGCTGCAGGTGAATATGGTGCCGGCGACCTAAGGACGCGCCTTGACAATGCCGTCAGGGTGTCGCTTGCCGTAGTCACCGAAGGCGTGACGGTTGCGCCCCTGCAAGGCATATCCGACGTCACCATAAAGAGCAACAGCGACGGCAGCCAGTACCTGTCCGTATCATTCGCCGGCCCGATCCGCTCGGCAGGCGGAACAGAGGCCGCCCTGACAATGCTGATAGCCGATCACGCACGTAAGGTGGCCGGGCTTGCAAACTACAAGGCAAACTCGTTTGACGACGAAACGGGAAGGTTCGTAGAAGAGCTCAGGATTTACGAGCGGGAAGTGATGGGTTTTCAGTTCAAGGTGCTCGACGAGGATGTCGTCAAGTGCATCTCAAGCCTGCCAGTGGAGCTAGACGGGGTCGACACCGACCCGGTCGAAGTGGTCGGGCACAAGGGCATGAGAAGGATCGCCACAGACAGGACGCGGGGAGGTGCGCTGAGGGTAATGAACGACGGCCTTATAGGCCGCAGCCGCAAGCTGCTAAAGCTGGTCGAAACCCTAAAGCTCGACGGCTGGCAGTGGCTCAAAGAGCTCAAGGGAGCCATCCAGACTGGAGATGACGATGCGGCCCATCACAGGATGTCTGAAGTCATCACAGGAAGGCCCGTGCTTTCAATGGCAAAAAAAATCGGTGGCTTTAGGCTGAGGTACGGCCGATGTTTCAACACAGGTTTTGCCACAGTTGGGATTCATCCTGCGGTACCCGCCCTGCTCAATTACGCCATAGTCGCAGGCACCCAGATCAAGATGGACATTCCCGGCAAGGCTTCTACCATTGCGATGGTCGACACGATCGAACCTCCCCTGGTCAGGCTGTCCGACGGGAGCGTCGTCTATGTCAATTCGGTAGAGCAGGCAGAAAAGCTCAGGACAAGCGTCAGCAAGATACTCTACCTCGGAGACATGCTTATCAGCTACGGGGACTTTCTTGAGAACAACGCCCAGCTGCCGCCTGCGAGCTATGTCGAAGAGATATGGGCGCTCCAGCTCAGGTCAAAGCTGATCGCAAAGAGCAAAGATGATGACGAACTTGGTGCTGATAACACCGCTCACAGGGAAAGGCTCGCCCAGCTCGCAGAGAACCCGATGTCAATCCAGCCCACACTCGAAGAGGCATTTGAAATATCCCGGGCATTAGGCATCCCGCTTCATCCAAGGTATTCATTTTACTGGGACACAATCAGCGTTGAAGACGCGCTCTACCTTAGGGACAGGATGATGACGATGGCGGCAGCGGCATCATCATCTTCTTCATCATCAGGCCTTGATTCCTCCGATCACCGGCTAAAAGAGACGCTTGAAAAACTCGGGATAGAGCACTCTGTCGAAGGCTCATCGATTGTCTTGGGCGATACCGCGGCCGAGTCTCTCCGGAGGTTGCTGTTGATTCGGCAGCAGCAACAACAACAGCAG
>DATEIL010000139.1:0-9377 GCA_035279085.1 Nitrososphaera sp. | reverse complement strand
TCATGAATACAGAGCGCAAGAGGTTTGCTGACATGCAGGATGTAGTCGATGCCGAGCTGAGCGCGCTTATTTCCGACCTCAACAGGAAAATTGTAAGCGCGTCGGAGGAGGTGGCGGACTGGGAACGCCTGAGAATACGGTATCCCTGGAAGATAATGACTCTCGGCCTTTACCTCAACAAGAGCCTGCCCCTCCGTATCGTGTATGGTCAGGTGGTGAGGAACTTTCCCGGAGCAAAAAAGCGCGGTCTGGAAGAGACCAATTCGAGCCTAGCAAACGTCCGAGACGAGCAGCTAGTTGCGTCAGTCATGGAGCTTGCAGTCGCAAAGGGCATCCCCCCGGGCAGGATGGACA
The DNA here is from genome assembly GCA_035279085.1 of Nitrososphaera sp. Classification (GTDB taxonomy): domain Archaea; phylum Thermoproteota; class Nitrososphaeria; order Nitrososphaerales; family Nitrososphaeraceae; genus Nitrososphaera. The sequence goes on along the minus strand of DATEIL010000139.1, from coordinate 9,023 downwards.
TGCTTGAATTATTGATCCTCTTTTTGAGAAACGCATACACCAGGCTCGGGCTGGGCGAAGGGGCCAGCGAGTACCACAACTTCCACCACTCACTAGAAGTCTCCTATATGGCCTTGCACATGATGCCAAGGGAGATAGACCAATTTGCGTTCGGTCCCAAGGATTACGAGATCATGCTCGTGGCGGGTCTGCTGCACGACTATGATCCGGGCCAGGCCACAGGGACTTCAGGCAGGACGGTCCAGAAAGGACCAAGCGTTGTCCGGACCATAGACGAGTTGGAAAGGTCGAGGATAATTGATGCATACTTTACAATGAGCCGAGAGGAGTTTGCCAACTATTTCCGCGAGTACAAGTCGGCATATTCCCCTGCGACGGAATTTGCAACTACACATCCAGAATACGTGAAAATAGAATGGAGCCCGATAGACACTGCGATGGTCGAGGCCCTTATCTGGAGGACTGACTTTCCATTCCCGAAACAGAAACTCGCCCAGGAAATGTTTGCAAAACTTCTGGCGCAATTAACAAGCAGGGGAATGGATGCGGACAAGGTCTCACTCATGTCAGAAACGCTGTGGCTCGCGGATCTTGCAGTAACATACATGGGATCAGATCCTGTCAGGGCATGGGACAGGGTAACGAATCTTTACGACGAGCTCAACCTGCCGCGGCTTGAAGCGGTGCCTAGGACCGATGCGTTCTTTGGGGATTTTGCGGAAAATGAGCTCTTTAACCGGTTGATAAACACGAAATACTTTCCGTATATTTTCCGGCAGAGGTGGAAGCTCATATACGACTTTTTTCATGAAGGCAATCCTTCTACTCAGCTCAACAGGACCATAGCGACGGCCCGCAAGATGTACGCTTCGGTTAACATGGAGCTGGGCATGAGGCAGGGGGAAATGCTCAGGACGATGGCTGTCGATAACTGGTCGGAATACTTTATTGGGATTGGCAGGGACCAGAGCGAGGTATTCAAGGCAAAGTCAATTTTTGCCGAGCTGGACCCGCAGAATGCGTCGGCTTTCTGGGGCGATACCGAAAGGCTGCTGCCTTCAATCACTGACAAGTCCATCGACAACTTTTTCTTGGTCCTGCCTGAACATTCGGCGCCAACTAATGCAGAGGAAGGGACCTCATTCCGTTCCATTGTCACAGTCCTTGGCAAGAAACTGGTACAGGGTGGGACGCTGAGGATCTTGACCGATGCTGAACGTGGAAGCCAGGCATTTAACACCCTTGTGCAGATTGCAGGACAGGGCGGCTTTGAAGAAGCGGTCGCCGGCAGTGGCAAGACATACTTTCCTGAAAACTGGACCGACACGGAATTCAAGCCGGGACGTAGACCACAGGTAGTCGTCCTTGCGCTCAAACAATAGAAGGCTTAAATGTCCGCCGCTAAAGTTGAAAAACTGCACGCGGGCTCGTAGCTCAGCATGGACAGAGCGAACGCCTCCTAAGCGTTAGGTCGAGGGTTCGAATCCCTCCGGGCCCGCTAGACTTTATCTTCTAGACTTGGGAGAACAGATCAACAACTGCTTGACATTGTGCAGGCCTGTGCATTAGACTAGAACGGGCCGCACTATCCAACAGGTGAATAACACCATCAATCATATGCAATAGCGAATGAATGACTGTCTGTCAATAATAACCTCCATTTCGATCGAAACACCAACGTTTCAAAGGTGTAAACGTAAGGAGAAAGGAGTTGGGCATGGAACGTTCTAGATCCAGAACATCCCAATGTTCAAAAAGCACATCCGCGCAGCAGAGCTACCTAGCTGGGCAAAATCATGAGAGCCTGTTACAACGCCTCAACCCGAACCAGTGCCATCCTTCTCATGTCAATTCTGATGCCAGGAGCGCTGATTATTCACGAACTGGACAACTTCGAGTTAGCGTATGCAGATGGCGGAGATCGAAAGGAAATCCCTGCATCGCTTGAAGGAAGGGATGCCACATTGCTGGTCAAGATTAGCCCGCCCGTACTGACTAGCGACAATATTCAGGATGCGTCGATAATGTTTCGACTATTTGATTCAAATACTAATGAAACCATCAAGTTTGTTTCGTTGTTTCTCTTCATAAGTAAGGATGGCAAGTTGTTGATTCCACCCGACCTTTTTCACTCTGCAGAGGGAATCCTGAGGCTCAAAATTCAGCCGTCGCAGGGCAAGACAGTAATCTATGCAAATAAGGAGCCCCACCTAGACGCATGGGAAGCGGACCCCGCGGGAGTAATAAATTTGAAAGGGCCGCTTCTCTTAGAAGGCGGCCTCTATCGCATCCATATCGAAGTGTTTGGAATTGATTCTCCATTCAACATATTTGAAGAAGACAAGATACCAAAATTTGACGCCTACTTGAGCGTTGGAGACATCTACAATACCCAGGTGCAAAATGAGAACAAAAGCTACAACATGACAATAGTTTCCTATTATGACTATGTGAAGGACTTTTCCTTTGACCCAGAAAAGAATGAGTTTACTTGGACAATGCCTTTCAATTACGACCTAACTCGCATTGAAAATGAAGGCGACATTTTCATACACGAAGAAATACGGATACCGCGGGCTCTTTCGGGAATAGAGGATGCAAAGTCATTTTCAGGCTCTGTTGACGGGATGCAGCTTTTGCCTTCATCTGTTGTCATGGACCCATATGCCTCAGAATCAGAACTCATCATACACTTTTTGATTGATAAGGAACACATCTCGCAAATCACTCGAGCAAGTCCACAGCTGGACAGCCTAGGCATAATGAAATTTACCCTCATACCCAGCTCATCTATAACCCATAGAGAAAAGGAGACTTCAACCGTCATCTATTCCGATATGGGTAAACTAATGGTAACGCTTTCATGGAATCCGGGACAGCTCGCAGCAAATACCCCCGCGGATTTGCACTTAAAGTTCTACGACGCATACTCAGGCGGGCCTATCACAGGAAATGTAACGTACGATCTCTTCGTCTACCCGACTGCAGAATTACCCGAGCAAATGCCTGTGATTACAATGCTAGATAATCTTGCATTGAATGGGACAGGCACAGTCAGTAACATTATCTTTCCTCAGAATGATGTCTATGACATAGAGATACGGGTCAAAGACGCCACTTTGGCATCATCGACTTCTCAGGATTCAACTCCAGCCGACAGGGCACTGGGCGTAGTAGTGGTTCCCGAATTTGAAACAATCGCCGGCTTGGTGATGGCCACATCAATACTTGCCAGTTTGTTTGCATCAAGATATGTCAAGTTTGAAAAGTAGCAAGGCCTAGAACCAAACCGCGAGCATTAACGAGATAATTTGGGATCTCGGGTGTTTCGAGGAATCATTTCCCGCGGCTGTTTCCGGGCCTGGTAGTCAGGGTGACTATGACTCTTGATCACGCTTGCCCCATATGGCTCGCTCCCACTTTGGCAATTATTTTTCTTTGTGGTAGTGTCATGATCCAATCAGATCGGCTTTGACAAACAGCATTATTTTTCCGGAAAGCATTGCACATACTCTGTTTTGAGAAGGTTTTGGAATAACAAATTTGCCAAATGCAATTATCAATTGACCAAAACCGGTAATGCTGATTGACTCAAGGATCCCACTTCAAAATTGGCAAAAAGGTATCGCGGCGCGACTTTCTGAAATTAATGGTAGCATCAGGTACTGTGCTTACATTTGCCCCGTTCGTGGATTGGGGGAAGTTTCTTCCGGACCAGTCCTCAAAGATTTCAGCAAGAGCAAAGGCAGAGCTTGCCAGTGGAAGCCAGGCAAATATCGCTACCTTTCCCGTAAACCATTCTGAAGTAGTCATTTATCCCAAAACCGATGACCCTGTGCTGAACAAGGAAGCTTTCAGGACTTGGCAATTGATAAGGCTCCCGCCTGAGTTGGGCGGAAACAAGGACGATGTGTCTTCATTTCGGATGTTTAGCATGGTATGTTTGCACCTCTGGTGCCTCTGGAAGTACTGGCCCCAGGAAGGCAGAAAGAGAGGCGAATGTCCATGTCATGGCAGCATGTATGACCCAATGACAGGAAAGGCTTTTGCAGGCCCAGCTTCTTTACAGGGGCCGCCTTCAAATGTTCTGCCAATTCTTTATCTTGAAGCTGATGATAAGAAGGATTTGTGGATACTCCCGCCGACCTGGGACGTCAATGCAAACGGCATAGTGGGATATGGTAGGCTCTTGGAGGCTTGAGCGTTCAGTCGCAAGTACTAGCGCACCCATGATTTGGGCCGATTACAACGATATTTTTCGATACTATCATCACCACCTTTTGCCGCAGATCGTTCTCAGGATGATATTTCTTCTTCCTCCACGAAGAGACTGTGTGTTTGCTTCATCAGCGTCAAGGTCTAGATCTGCACTATAGGGCAAATGAAGGCTTGAAGCCTCGACCGTCCGGTTCCTGCTTCTGTGGAAACATCTTCTCATAAGGTTGCAGGATCTCTCTAAAGAATTCCAGGCCTTCTGGGGTTGCCTTGAAATAGGATATTGATCTTGTCCTGCCAAAAGTTGCGACTTCTCTTCTGATCAGCCTGTGCGCTTCCATTTCTTCAATGATTGACCGGTGTTTGGTGATGTTCAGTCCGCAGAATGTCATCAACGCGGTCTGGTTGAGCTCTCCGTATTCTACCAGTTTGACGAGTATATCCCGGATAATGTAAATTCTGTCACGGTAATGCGTCGGGGAGATTCTGACTTTAGCCTCCGACAGTTGCTGTTGCGGCTGCCCTATCATGGTTATATATGCACACACAGAGTATGTAAATTTGGACTAACCATGTTAATTGACATAGTTAACCCATTTATTTTGGCTTTTTGAGAAGCCGCAATCAGAGAGACTCGCTTAACATAGTCAACTTACAAGGTTAATCAGATCGTAAATAGTTGGATCGGTAATGTTAGCATGATTAGAAAAATGACGAACCCAAGAAAGATACTCGGCATCAGGCTGTCGGTGGTGGTAGCAGGTGTCCTTGGTTTTGTTCTGGGCGCTGCGGCGGTGCCATCGATACTGACAGGCTCGGCCTACGCAGGAAAGGTACCGGCGGCAATATCCAGCCCACTTGCTGACACGACTTTCCCACCGCCTATTTACAATGATCTGGCCAGTCAACCTTCATTCGTTGTAAACATCAATGATAACGGAAATTCGGTTTCATTCAGTCCCCAAGTAGTATCAGTACCAGTAGGAATGACTGTAATCTGGTTCAATAACGGAGCTGACGAGCACACGGTGACAACCATGGCAACGAACGATAATAATGATGCTTCTACTGCCCCACAGACAATCAACTCAGATCTGATCTCTGCAGACGGCGGTTCATTCATTTACACTTTTACACAGCCTGGCGTATACAGGTACGTGGATCGCATGGATCCGCGTGCATCAGGGATAGTAAACGTGGGCGGAGCGGTTGAGTATGGAAATAACTTTGAAATGCACATTGGCGGGCTGAACCCGGCCCAGTCCGATAGCCTCAATCCAGGCCACGGTGTTACACTCAGATTCATTCCAAAGACAGTGAGCCTGCCTCCGGATACTGCCATCACATATCAAGTGGACATCTCAAATGCCAAGGGCAAAGTGCTCAGCCAGCAGTTCGATGACAGAGACGGGATCTTGGATTTGGAGCTTGTGGCCGATGGTCATGCATCATCGGGCGTTGCTGCCTTAGAACAACAACACCAGCTGCTGCAGCAACAAGTCGTTAGCTGGGGACCGGACTTTTTGGGCGAGGAAGGCTACGGAAGCACGGGAACTTTCCACCTCCCGGTTCCGACCCTGAGCGGCAATAGCCATTACTTCATCACCATCACCGTACTTGACAGAGACGACGTTCCAGCCTCAAATGTCAGTGATACATTCGCTGTTCCACTGCTGAATCAATGAGGAATTTGAACCTCCAGAGTCAAGTCGACTGCCCGGGCAAGCTGCAGGGTAGCCGATCATAATTTTTTCCAATCTACTTGAAGAATTGACTTTCTACAGCAGATCATGCGATGCATCACAGTGACAATGGGCCAGGCATTTGAGAATCCTCCAGTTGCGACATTAGATTAACCATGTAAATTCACATTGTTTAGCGATTGTTATTATTTCAATTCACTAGTGATACCTAGGTGAGAAAATTTGACAAGCATGCAAAAAGCGCTTCACGAACCAGCAGTGCTCAACTGGAATAGCGTCATACACAAAAACGTCAGGACTAAAGACGGAGAACCCCTAGGCCACATTGCTTCGGAAGACAAAGACTTTATCCTCATTTTGGCATCAGGATTCAGAGAATACGAGATACCAAAGCCGCATGTGGAGGCATTTGATGGTTCGCAGGTCTTTTTGGATCTGGCATTTGGAGATCTTAGTCGATACAAGATCAACTGATTTTCTCCATTCTTCCTTTTTTGTTCTTCAAGGCCGATCTGGATCATTTCATCATATGCACTTGATGACGAGTCTGGAGCCGTCTTTGTAGGTCCCTATGGCAGTCCCAACGTGGCAACTCTGAGAGGGACATACATATTCCCTCCAGCAACTGCGCCTTAACGGCGCTTTGTGGCATCTAGCTCTTCAGAGATTCTGTTCTCCACAGCGCTGTTGCCGTGAATTGGCAGAGAGAAGGAAAAAGTTGACCCTCTTTCTCCTTCACTGTTGTTACTGTCATTATTTTCAGCCCATATCCTGCCGCCATGAGCTTCTATGATGCTCTTGGCGATAAACAGCCCGAGGCCTGTTCCGCGCTGCGGACCATTCACGTGCGACTTGGTTGAAAATTTCGCAAACAGTCTTGGGAGTATTTCGGGGTCAATGCCTGTTCCAGTGTCTTTGATTGAAACGACCGCATTGGTGCCATCCGAGTTTATATGAGCAGAAACGCGGATAGTTCCTTCCCTTGTAAACTTGACGGCGTTGTTCATGATGTTAGAGATGACCTGGCCGATCCTTGTCTTGTCTGCCTTGATGTTTATCCTCGTCGGCTCGTAGAGTATGTCCACATTGGCGCCGCCATTGGCAACCTGATGCCTCGCGTCCTCGACTGCCACGGAAATAATATCGTCCATGTCAAATACTTCCTTCTTTAATGGAAGCGAATGGCTCTCTATTCTCGTCGTGTCCAAAATGTCGGTCGACAGCCGTTCCAGCCTTCTTGCATTACGCAGGAGGATGTCAAAGTCGCCTCTTTCCAGTACGATCTCCTGCTTGTTCTTGAAGATTGATTCGAGCATCTCTGTCAGTGCCACTATAGGCATTGTCGGCGTGCGGAGTTCATGTGCTGCCACATTTACGAATTCCTCCTGCATCTTGCTGTGTATCTTCAGCTGCTCGTTCGCGCGTGAAAGACCTGCATTTGACTGTTCCAGCCGGGTATTCAGGTTCCTCAATTGATTTGTGCGCAGGTCTACAGTCTTGGATAATCTGCCGTTCCAGGTCAGCACCAGATAGGCAGTTCCTATGGTAATTACACCGATGGTTACTATCAATAGTATTCCAAAGTTGTTTTGCTTTTCGACTAGGCTGTCCACGCTGCTTGCAAAATCATGTGGCGTCCAGACAAGCAGCGTCCAGAGCTTCTGGCCCTCATATATTATCGGCCTATGAGCCAAGGTATAGGTCTGCTTGTTCATGGTAACCTCATGGGATCCCGCACCTGCATCAAGCGAGTCTTTGATGACTTTGTTGACGGCCTCGATGTCGTCTCGCGAACCTGCCGAGGAAAGGATTGACTGATCTTTGGCCGCAAACGCATTTTCTCCGATAAGTGACTTCTCGGTCGCGTAGATAATCGCCCCATCGCTTCCCAGCAATGCAAGTCCCTCAGTGTTCAGGCCCGGAACCAGCTCTTTCTGCAAAAGCGTCCCCAGAGTTTCGAGATTGATTGAAGCGGCTACCACGCCTTTGAATTCTCCAAACTGGCCGCTGTCGTCGTTTAAGCTATACAGTATCGGGTAAGAGACGTACATCTTTTGGGCATTACCGGGCGTAGCTGTTAGATTGCTATAGTAGACGGCCCTGGTGCGCATCGGCTCGGTGAAAATTGGCTTTGCACTCTGATCCGCTTCTGGATGTTCGTATGCCGCCCTTATCATGTTGCTTGACAGTACGATCTTGCCATCTGTGTTAATCAGCATGTAATAGTCCGTGAGGTCAAATGTCGAGCCCTGAGCTGCGGTGAACAGAGGTAGCGGACTCTGAAAGTCTCCTTTCTGCACTTCCGGTCCGTTGGCCAGTATCTGCAAGTTTTCATTTATTGAACGCACCTTGCTCGAGATAATCCTTGAAAGGTCGTAGGCCTGAGTCTCCGCATTTTCCTTGACATCGCTTGCTGCAATTTTTACGATTTCATCTGATGTAAGTACGGCTGACCGGTATGACATTATTGACAGCCCGACGGCTAACACGGAAACTGATGCCACGATAATAATCCCTCTTAAATCCAGCATAGCTTTGGATACAGCGTCGATTCTGCGAGAATCCATCACTTAAGAGTAGCGTGGAAATCTTATAGTAGATTATTACAACGCAGGTTTTCAATGTAGACAATGAATGCAATCCATAGAGCCAATCAGCGGTCAGATCCTGGCTGTTGCAAAGTTTACTCACGTCATAAACGTGGCATCACTAGGCAACAAACGATGATTCATTCATTTTGTCTGTACGGGCTTGCAGATGTGTGCAAAAACAATTGATAGAACTTGTACACCCATCTCTTTCTTTCCAGGGCATGCACTCTGGGCGCGGCGGTAGCAGTTTTTCCCTAGCAACAACAAGATATGATGAATAAATATAGCGTGTGTTGCAACAATCTACCAATCGGTTGACCTCATCAGGCACCTTTCTTGAATCTCTGCTCTGGGGTTTTGTGGCAAGCGTGCCGTTAATCGCCGGTGCCATCATTTCGACATGCTTTGACTTGAAAAAGGGTGTAATAGCTTCCATCATGGCGTTTGGCGCAGGCGTCCTTATTGCAGCCCTCACTTTCTCATTGATTGAAGAGGCGTTTAACCTGGTTCATGA
>DATEIL010000138.1:0-2859 GCA_035279085.1 Nitrososphaera sp. | reverse complement strand
GAGCAGGAGTCCACGTAGATTCTGCCGGCTGGGTAAACCCTTCGCCGTACAAGCTGCGGGCTTGTACCCTGAATCATAGCGATGAGATTGCCAAGGCCCTGAAAGGCTTCTCTACAGTGGTGCTGATTTCAAACCTTGCAGGCCGCTCTGGTTGCGCCATGGCGCCGGTCATTGCACGGCTGGCAAAGGAATCAGGAAATGTGGTAATGGCCGTCGCCATTATGCCTTTCAGGTTTGAGAAGGATCGACTGTTCACGGCAGGAACAGCCTTCAGAAGATTGAGGGAGACCTGCGACTCTGTCATTGTTATGGATAATGACGCATTTCTGGAAAACAATCCTGATCTAAGCAAGCAGGAATGCTTCTCGCTTACAAACAGGGCCATCGTCGATGTACTGGGTTCAATTGCGAATTCCAGTATTCAGCGTGAGGTAAACATGCTTTGCACGAGCAAGTCAGGCCCTGACTCTGAATCATCGCTTCGCGACTCTGTGGCCATGCTCTATCAAAATGTGCCGGACCCAAGCGTGATCAAGAGAACCGTGCTCTATGTCATGGGAGGCGAGCGGGTGCCCGTGGGCGACCTCAACAAAATCGTCGGTCACGTGCAGGGGATATTCCATCTTGACGATACGGCACAAGTCTCGATGACTTCGATGGCAGCTGCCTCCGACGGCGTCAAGGTCCACCTCATGGCTTCTGCGCAGCAGGCAACACGCTTTGACAGGTATGACCCGCTGGGACAAATCTTTACAAAGGAAAGCGTCCTTGACTGGGACGAGCCAGAATCTGCCGCCGACATTGCACTTTCGATCCCGTCAATGGAATAGGTTATTATAGCATATCGCTGAACGCGTAGCTTTGTGATTACTTGCGGGTGCCGGTGCATTGCATGCAAGAGCACAGACCTTGAGGGCAACAGCTTTGTGGCCGCTGACGGCTATACCGACATTCATCATACCTGCAAATCATGCGGTGCGCACTTTGACCATCTCGACGGCCAGACCTTTGAAAAGTGTGAGATTTGCAGCTACGCAAAGGCCACCTGATTTCGACCCTGCTTTTTCATGAGGACTTTTTTTTCACGTGCTCTCAATCTTCTCTGCCAGGCGCGGGTTGCGGGAAAGGATGAGTCCTGGCAATAGCCCTGGATAGTAATTAAATCTCATGATTGATTCAATCCAATCCATTCCGTTTGCGCCCGGCAACATCCCTCGAGGCTGCATGAGAAATACCATCTATTTTGCCTTGGAGAATAGTATGCATGTGTGGGTGGTACTTCAACTGAGATTCCGCAGAAATACTTGAGATGTGCAACAAGAAGCAAGTATTCAGGAACATCGGGATCAGAATATCAAAAGCCATGTTCCCCTGTTCCTTAAATAACTAGGCCCTTGCTTCGGAGGCATGGCAACTGGCAAAAGCATGACTGCTGGTCTTTTTGTGGTGGCAGGATTTTTCTGCGCCGCCCTGTTTTCACAGAGTTTTGTAATCCAAAAGGCACATGCACAGGGATCGACAACTGAAATTCTAGACAATGATGGACAGCTTGCCGGACTGCTAGAGATAATTTGCGAGGACATCAATGACATCCCCGGGGAATGCGGCAGAGCCGAAAGCGTGATAATCAGGTACCTTGCTGCAGAGGGCAGGGATCTAGAGATCCGAGACGACCTTGACTGCCCTGCATGTCTGAACGGTCCGGCAGGATTCCAGGCGCCTTCAGGAGACAACTATCTCTGCACTGAAATCGACTATCCAGTCTTGGTGCCGAGTGGCTCCACTTTCGATGTTTCAGCGGAATCATGCGGGGTTCCGTTCCCGATGGCCTCTGGACCGTGGGTCTTCCTGTCGGATGTGGTTGGCGTTGAAAAGCCTGTAATCGCTTTCTTTGACGTTTCATTCTTTGTGCTCCCTGAAAGTCCTGTCGGTGTGGTCGCCATGACGGGCTCCTCGCTGGCAGTGCTTGGAGGATTTTTTTAGTTTAGGCAGCGCAGAAACAGAATGATGACGGAGTTCTAGTTGTTGGGTGGCAACACCGCAACAACAATAACGATAATAACATGGACTACAAAATCCGCTGACAAAACATCACTATCTGTCAACCAACTTTTTGTGGTAAATGCTCTTGCAGGCTTGGCCTTCGCTCCCAAGCCTGACTTCTTTCATTTTCTTGCTGTCGTAAATGCTCTGTAGAAACTTGTAGCAGACGGGGCAGACTTCAATCATTTGTCTGCAGTTGCCGGCTTTTCTTCCGGCTTGGTTTCCTCTGCCGCCTGCGTTACTGTTGCTGTAGACGCCGGCTCTGCCTCCTTTTCCTCTGCCGCTGCTGGCGCTTCTGCGGAAGCAGCAGTATCTTCGTAGAGAGACACAGTCACCACGCCGTCCTCGTCCTTGATCATCTTTACCCTAACTTTTCTCGGCGGATTTGTCTTGCCCCTTGACCATATCTGGTGGTTCAGATCCTGCTCTAGTTTTATCTCGTCGCTTTTCATGTGCTTTTGTGCAAATTCCCTTATCATGTTGACGACTCTGTCTGTACGCTTGTGCTGGGGCGTCAGCCATGCCCTTCCAAGGTTAATGGTGTAAACACGTGTAAGATTTTCAACTGTTGCCATTTTTAATCAATCAACCTACATTGACATCTGACCTGCGCCAAAGCCTGCGCTTCGGGTTGGTCCTTACCTTCCTGTTCGTCCTAATGACTACCCACGCTGGGACCGGCCTGTTCTGTCGGGTGCGCTTCATCAATCGCTTCTTTCGGGATGTGTTCTTCCGGGCAGCCATGTGTGTATCTACGACCGTAGATTTCATTTTTTCCGCTTTTTAAGTGTTGGCGTATCAGTGCCAGGCGAGACG
>DATEIL010000137.1:0-8299 GCA_035279085.1 Nitrososphaera sp. | reverse complement strand
CTTGGCCTTTCCACAGGCTCTAAAGAATAGCTTGCGCATGCCGTGGTTCAGCATTGTTTCCTTCCGCTCGAAGCGATTGGTTGACTTTTTCCTGAGACCCGCCTTGTAAGCGACTATCTTGATTAATGAGGATACCGTCTCCCTGCCCAGTACCTGAGGGTTAAGGACTTTGAACTTGTCCGAGCCGTCAAACTGTTCCCTTAGCAATGGCGACTCGGGATTGATTATTTCTCCCGCCCGCCTGCGGTAGTCAAAATAACCATCTATTGCCGCCTTACATTCAGGCGAGCAGTAAGTCGTGTATTCGTCATGTGTCCTTTCGTAAACCGTGATAGCATAGATAGGCTGGCCCTTGACTTCCTGCAGGTGTCTGACCCGGAGCTCAGGGATGGCGCCGAGCCGCATTCCAGAAGAGCACATTAGCAGAATGACGACCCTTGTCCTATAGTCCGCATACTGGAGCATCTTTTGGATCTCCTCTACGGTGTAGGCCCTGTCGCGCACTGCTTTGATTGGCTCCTTGACATAGCCCTTTACTATCGTCCAGTTGATATCGGTCCTGTCGTTGTGCTGGAAGAAATGGCGCAAAGCTGAAAGCTCCTTGGTGATGCTCTGGGCCCGGATCCCTTCGTTCTCCTGTCGTGCAATGACGTAATTCACAATGCGGTCCTGAAGAACGCTTTTCTTCATCCTCAATAGCTCTTCAGGTTCCGAGACGTGAGCGGCCCTCATGAAGCGTTTCAAGTCGCCTTCATAATAGCGGCGGGTAAACGGAGACTTCAGCGACTTGGTAAAGCGTATCCAGGCGGGACTGGATTCCAAGGCCAAAGCAAGCCGCTCCATATTGCAGCCATAATGTGGAATGGGTAAATAATAAGGATGATAGGTTACGCATTTTTTATATACTGTGGATCAGTGCAAATGATGGCAGACCGCGGCGATGTATCCTACCAGAGCGACAAAGGCAACTGGCAGGCTCAGGTGCACTCCACTCATCACTTTACCAATGCTGACATGTTTTCTTTTTACCTTGGAGGATAACGATTGCATATGGATGGCATATACATGACACATCCTAAGGGATAAGAATTTCTGACTACTGCCTAAGGGACTCGTTCCAGGGCCATCTTGATTTCATCGCAGCGCCAGGTCATTTCGCTTATCTGGTCCGCGGATAGTTTTGTGTCCCACTTTTCCAGCACAGTCTTGCTGATCTCGCTTGCGTGGTATAGCATTGCCCAGTATGGATGGTGTTCGGCAGTTGTGTAGGCAAGCTCCTGAACGTCTGCCAGGCCGGAAATGGCCCTCTTTACATAGTCCGAGCCTTCGCCATATACCTTGATGACCTTGGCTTCGTCATCAAAGGTTACCTTGGCAGAAATGTCGCGTCCCTCCAAGTCACGGATTACTTCCCTTATGCGATTCAATATTATCTCGATTGATGGTTGTTGCATGTGCGTGTATATATCCTCCTTCGTGCTATAACATTAGGAGAGTAATGAATTAACCTAGTCTTGCTCGCCAAAGAGGCGCATGTGTTCAGCCATCATGCACCTGTTGTAGACTACTTCAATTCCTCGTTCCCGGGCCATTCGCTCGGCTTCTTCGCTGTATATACCCTCCTGCATCCATATCACCTTGATCCCCTGCTTTCCCAATGCGTCCTTCACCACCGCCGGAACATCCTGTGACGGACGGAATATGTCTAGGATATCGACTTGCGGCTGAACCTGGCTAGGAGACTGGTAGGACTTGCGGCCCATGACTTCAGTCGAATTCGGGTTGACAGGGATTACATTGTAGCCCTGCTCTATCAGGTACTTTGGCACATAATTTGCAGGCTTGCCTTCAGTATTTGACATACCCACCACGGCGATATTTTTCAGCCCGTAGAATTTACGAATATCAGAATCGGAATGAGAGTCTCTCTGCATCTGCCAGTATTTGTTACCGCAGCAACGTTACTTAAACGCATCATCAGGAGCCGATCATGCCCGGCAGTTTTATCGGAGCCCGGTACTGCTGGACTATTGATATGCTAGGATTGGCGGTGACTGACACCGAATCCAGCTGAACCCCCTCGGGCGGAGACATCGTACGGCTCTCTCCAGGCTGGAGGACATCTATCGGAGGTTCCTTTTGCGCCCCATAGTCTACGAGCACATCCGTCAGAGGCAGCCTGCCGGTGTTCTTTAGCACCACGCGCGCATTTGTAAAAAGCGACTGCTGGTCCTTTAAGGCGTCAACCTTCAGCTCATAATCCTTTGTTGGAATCGCCGATGCGACTATCGCTATCATGGTTACGGCGACTATGCCAACTGCAATTGCAATAAGGTAGACCATGCGCATGTGTGTATTTGTCGTCTAAGGAGACGTGCCCGGGAGATATAAGGAATATTTTCGTTTACTCGCCTTTCATTTCTATGCGGGATTTGAACACAGGCCTGATCCCAAGCGAGCTGTAATCCCCGGTAGAGCAGGTAAAGCAGAGTTCCTCCTCCGGCATCCCAATTGCCCGGGCAAGGTTGGACGTATCGTTATAGGCCACATTGTCAGCCCCAATTACATGCGCAACTCTCTGGCTGATGCTTGAGCCAGAGAATTCGGTTCCTTCCTCTTGATATGCCACCAGTTCTTCCCGTGATGGAAAGTCTATTCCTGCATAGCAGGGGTAGCGGATTGGCGGGTAGGTAACTACCAGGCTTATCTTTCGCGCACCTGCCCTGCGCAGGGTCTTGATAATTTCTGCCGAGCTCGTGCCCCTCACTATGCTGTCGTCAACAATGACGACGTGCCTGCCTTCGATTACTTCCCTGATGGGAATGATTCCCTTGTTTATCTCAACTCGGCTGTTCTGGTAAGGCTCGATAAAGCTCCGCATGGAGCCCTTCCTGCTGTACCTGTCTTTGAGCAGTCCCTCCTCGAATGGGAGACCTAACTGCTGCGCGTAACCAAGAGCCGCAGGCCGCGCAGAATCGGGAACTGGAACGACCACGTCTGCGTCAGGTATGGGGAACTTTTGTGCAAGATACTGGCCGATCCTCTTCCGTGCGGCGTAGACATTGATCCCTTCCATTATGCTTGAGGGATGGGCAAAGTACGTATATTCAAACGCGCAGTGGGCATGAGGTTTTTCGTCGGCGAACTGCTGGGAGTCGATGCCCGACTCGCTAATTTTTACCAGCTCTCCGGGTTCGACATCACGCACGAGCTGGGCCCCGACGGCAGATAGCGCGCATGACTCTGATGCCACCATGTGGGTGTTAGTTTCCCTGTGGTGTCCCAAGACCAGAGGCCGAAAGCCGCGTGGGTCGCGTGCAGCATACACCGCGCCTGCATCAGTCAGGAAAGTAAAGCAAAACGAGCCCACCATCTCGCTCTTTAGGATCTGCATTGCCGACGTCATGTTGTCGCCCTTTTCTTCTAGATGCATGACGAGTCTCTGGGCAGCGACCAGGGTGTCGCTCATAGTCTGCGGGGTAAAAGTACAGCCTCCGACCATCCCGGAAAGCTGCTCGACATTGGCTATGGTCCCGTTGTGGGCCACGCAGAGGTCTTTGACCTTGAGGGGCTGCGCATTGTCAAGCGTGCTCTTGCCCAGCGTTGAATACCTGACGTGGCCTATTGCCGCACTTGACTTGTATGTCTTTACAATTTTATTGAAATCGTGTGCAGAAGAGGAGACAAGGCCCAGCTGCCGATACGGCTTTTTGCCGGGAACGGCGACGCCCCATGCTTCCTGCCCGCGGTGCTGGAGCGCGCGCAGCGAGTCAATCACAAACGGCACGACATTATGACCGTCGAGTGAGAAAATTCCCACCACTCCGCAATTTTCATGAACCATTTGCTACAAAGTCACCTGCAGCAATTTCTCAGAAACTGAATAGCGATGACGATGAATGACTAAATGCGGCAACCAAATGACCCCGATCAGTGTTAGACTTATGATTTAAAAAATGTATCTTCTTCAGCGCATTAGCTTCTCCAGAGAGTGGTACTGCTCCTTCAAACGGGAAAGCGAAATCCTGGCTACAGTTTTCTTGTGACGCTTGAAAATTGCGACGGCGCCTCCTGCCCTGCCTATTTCGGCGAATGTGACACCCTTCTCGGCTTCAAGCAGGCTTTGCACCCTCTCCGGCTCCCTTGTGCCCACGAGATATCGGGAATGCGATTCTGCAAACAACAACTCGTCAAGTCGCCGGCAATCATTTGGTACCGACGCCAGGTCGACTGTAAATCCGGTGTTACCCATGATCGCCATCTCTGAAAGCGCCACTGCTAGTCCGCCCTTTGAGCAGTCATGAGCAGAATCGATGAGGCCACTCCTTATCAGTTCTAGTACGCTCTTGCCGTTTAGTTGGTCTGTTTGCAGGTCAACCCTTGGGACTGTGCCTCCAGTCAGCCTGTGGACGTGTTCATAATATTCCGAACCGCCAAGCTCGGGTCGCGTTTTTCCTATGATAAAGATGGAACCGCCTTCTGAAAAGCCGGAGGAGCTTACATGATGCGTACCGTCAACCAGACCCAAGGTTCCGATTACGGGCGTAGGCTTGATCGGCCCCTTCGCAGTCTCGTTGTAAAAGCTCACCTTGCCGCCAACCACAGGTATCTCCATGAATTTGCAATAATCCACGATGGCTTCCAGAGCCTGCTTGAAGGTCCAGAAAACTTCGGGATCTTCAGGACTGGCAAATTGCAAATGATCCACGACCCCTATGGGTTCGGCCCCAGTGCAGATGACATTTCGTCTACCTTCAGAAAGGCAACCCAAGGTTCCCTGGTAAGGGTCAAGATAGCAGTGCTTCGGGTTGCCATCCAGCTTTACCGCGAGCAGTTTGTCGTCCCTGTCGAGTCGAAGGAGGGCAGCATCTGCGAGACCCGGCTTTACCACGGTCCGCACACCGACTTCGTGGTCATACTGCTGGTAGACCCATTGCTTGCTGGCAATAGTTGGGTTTGAAAGTAGCGATAACAGAACCTTGCCCACGTTTGACGGAACTGATGGTTTGCGGATGGAGGCAGCTTTTGCGATATATTCAGGTCTGCGCGCGGGCCAGTCCAGCAGTGGGGCATGGGCAACGAGACTGGAAGGCATCTGGGCAACCAAATCTCCTCCTTGCCTTACGACTAGATCCACATGCTCGCTGACTGTTCCAATAACTGCATGAGCGACTCCGTACTTGTCAAGTATCGACTCAAGGGCAGGCAGGCGCGAGTTATCGGTGACATACAGCATCCTTTCTTGGGATTCAGATATCATGAGCTCTGCAGGGCTCATCCCCGATTCCCTGGCGTGAACCTTGGACAGGTCGATCTCAAATCCATGGCCGAGGTTGTCTGATGTCTCTGACAGGCAACATGACAGACCGCCTCCGCCCAAGTCCTTGATTGATTTTATGCAACCTATTTTTACAGCTTCCATAGTTGCCTCGAGCAACAGTTTCTCTAGAAAGGGGTCAGGGATCTGAACTGCCGAGCGGTTTTCAGATTCCAGGGCTTTTGAAGCAAATGATGCGCCGTGTATTCCATCACGCCCCGTAGACCCGCCCGCAAGTACAATGACATCACCGGGGGCCGCTTGGTTTGCGACAATGTCTTCTCTGCGCCCCAGCCCGACGGAAGCAACGTCGACAAGGCAATAGTCTTCATATGAGCTGTCAAATTCAACTTCCCCCCCGACCGTAGGTATCCCAATGCAATTCCCATAGTCGGCCACGCCCTTGACCACGTTCTTGAAGAGCCATTTTGATTTTGCGGAGGATCTGCCTTTTCCAGCGATCGGAGCAAACCGCAGAGCGTCAAGAACCGCAATCGGCCTAGTACCCATCGACATTATGTCCCGGATTACTCCGCCCACCCCGGTTGCGGCTCCGCCAAAAGGTTCCACGGCCGATGGATGGTTGTGGCTTTCGATGTGTACGGTTAGCACATGGCCATCGCCGATGTCAAGTACGCCGGCATCATATCCCGGTCCTACGATGACGCGTCTGCCCTTTGTAGGGAGCAGCCGCAGGTATTTTTTCGAAGACTTGTACGAGCAGTGCTCCGACCATTCCGCTCCGACGATGTCCTGTTCTGTGGGATTTGGACTCCGCCCAAGCTTCTTTTCAAGGTAGTCGAGTTCTTGGTCTGTCAGGATGCCCATTTTTCTCTACACAATAGCCTGCTGTTCTTCTTGTTGCTGCTGTTGAAGATAGGTTGCAAGGGACCGGAAAATAGCGATGGCGTCGTTGCCTCTCCCCGATGTGATCAAGTCCTCACTTGCGCGCTCGGGGTGGGGCATCATACCCATGACATTGCCCCTCTCGTTACAAATGGCCGCAATTAGATCAGTTGAACCATTAGGGTCGTCGCCGTCGTAACGCAGGACTACCTGGCCATTGCGCTTTAGTTCCTTCAGCGTATCGGGATCCGCAACATATCGGCCTTCTCCATGAGCGACAGGGATACTGAAAGACTGTCGTGATTCGAACTTGTGCGTGAAGGGGGTATCGTTATTTGTGACCCTCACCCTTGTCCACCTGCAGACAAAACGCAACGAGTCATTCATCATCAGAGCCCCGGGCAAAAGGCCGGACTCGACCAGTATTTGGAATCCATTGCATATCCCAAGTACAGGAGTGCCATCCTTGGCCATACGCTTTACCTCCTGTATGATAGGACTGTGCGCTGCGATTATCCCAGCCCGCAGCCTGTCGCCAAAGGCAAAGCCTCCGGGTATAATCATGGCGTCATAGCCTGAAATCCTGTCCTTTGTGTGCCAAAGAAAATCTGCCTGCACGCCGAGGACATTGTTGAGGACATGGTGAACGTCACGATCGCAATTGCTGCCGGGGAAAACTGCAATCCCGATCTTGGTCATCTTGTTGACGAGGCAATTTTGATGAAACTCGTATTAATATCTTCGTGGCGATACTGGACTTTGAAAATATCCGTCTACTTATCAATTCGTGGCAGCATTGTTTTTATTTTTCATGCGCGCCCTATCCGGGGTATATGGCGGCAAGTGTTGTTCGTGACATCATGACAAAGGGGATCGTCATGATTGAAGGCTCTGATACAGCGTTGGAAGCTGCCAAGCTTATGGCCGAAAAAGGCATAAGCTCGCTCTTTGTGTACAAGGACGGCACCCCTGTCGGAATTGTGACGGAGCGGGATTTCATCAAGAAAGTTTGCGCAAAGGATCTTCCGATATCCAAAGTGAAGGTCATCGACATCATGTCCAAGATCCTCACAACGGCAGAGCCGGAAACACCTATCGAAGTGGCGGTGCAGAGGATGGTCAACCACAAGATACGCAGGTTGCCGATAATGGAGGAGGGCAAACTCGTCGGCATAATCACGGTGACTGACCTTGCAAAGCACCTGAGGACGACCCTGCTACTCGAAGGTGCATTGAGTGACTCTAGTTTTGACGACATGCTGGCCACTATGGACAACGAAAAGCCCTGAGCAAGTGTCATTCTTGAGGGCACGTTCCCTAAAATTGACCTGATGTCTTGCCAGGGCAATACATACATCTTCTTTTAAAAGGCAAGTCAGATAGGCACTACATAGAATTGTCCAGGCGAAGTGCCAAACTGGGGCCAAAATGCAGCACATGCGGCATGACGATAGATAGGAGGACTGTTGAGAATCTTCTCAGGACCTCTCATCAGGAGAATAGGCAGGCACTCGCGAGCCAAAAGCGCGACTATGAAAGGCGAATCTCCCAGCTAAAGGGGGAGCAAAAGAAGACGCTGGTACGGTTCACCCAGTCGAGCCGGCAGGCGAGGAAAAAGGCAAAGAGAGAGGCGGAAGAAAAGGCAAGGCAGGACAGAATTCTGTTCGAACAGGAATTTTCCAGGCTCAAGGCGGCATATCAGACAAACCTGACTCAACTGAAGGAATTTTACACCAGACAGAATGTTGCGGGCCTGAACGAACTTAGGGTCCTGCTTTCAGACTATGCGGAAGAAGCCAAGAAGCATTTCAATAATGCAATTGAAGATCAACGCTCGCAGATGCATGAAGTTCAAGCCTGGCTTCAGAACGAGCTTCCCCGGCAACTCCTCCAACTCTCGTCAGAGCAAGTTGATGATTCAGGCATAGCTGAAGCGGAAATGATCGAAGAGGCTCTTGATACAGACTCTCTTTCGCGGGAGATACAAGCGCGTGATGAACTGATAGAAAAGGCAGGGGCGAGAATAAGGTCGCTGGAAGAAAAACTTGCTCCTAAGCAGGGTAAGACGCTGTGGAAGCGAATGAGGCGAAGCTCTCCTCCCGAACCTTACAAAGATGAGGAGCCGACTGATCCCCA
>DATEIL010000136.1:0-3363 GCA_035279085.1 Nitrososphaera sp. | reverse complement strand
TCGATTACATCGACTCTAGAAGTACCGTCAATGACATCAGCGCCATCTGTACCAACTATTGTGGGATTATCACACTCGCTTACGGTTGATGTTGTAGTTGCCAGTCCCCAGTCTGGCCTCGGACTGGCCGCCGCATCAGCTGCCAGCTTGTGCATGTTACTTCCGTCCGAATTCATGACATAGACTCCTTCACCCGGTACACATGCAAAGACACAGGCAAATGCAATTTGCGCTCCATCCGGTGACCAGCTGGGCTGCTCAAAGTCCGGACCATAAAAGTCATGGTCCTCTTCCAATATGTCGGTCCACCCCATAGTCTCAAGGTTCAAGACAAGTATCTCGTTGCCCCATCCGCTCCCGTCATTACTACAAATGGTATCTCTATTGCGGCTTGTAAAGGCAATCTTGCTTGAATCTGGGGACCAGCTGGGATCCCAGTCGCCATTGTCAGTGCAGTCCGGCAATATGTGCATGAAATTGCTGCCGTCAGGCGCTATGAAGCAAAGGTTCGCCATATCTGACCGACGTACTGTTTCGTCATAACACGCAAATGCAATTGTCTTCCCATCTGGCGACCAGCTGGGTGTGTTTGCCTCGTAAAAGTCTACAAATGATGTAGTAAGTCCGACTATATTCGTGCTATCTGAATTCATGACATACAGATCCAGGTTGTCACGTACAAATGCAATCCTTGTACCTTCTGGTGACCATGTGGGTTCAGTATCTGACGCAGCGTCATTTGTCAACCTTACTTGGTTAGTCCCATCCGCGTTCATGACATAGATTTCATTATTGCCGTCTCTGCTGCTAGCAAATGCTATCTTGCTTCCATCAGGAGACCAGCTTGGAAAGTCGTCAGCTGCAGCGTTATTCGTCAATCTTTTCTGGTTACTACCATCAGAATCCATCGTGTAGATTTCGAGGTTTCCATCTCTGTCGCTTACAAACGCTATTTTGCCATTGGCTCCGGGAAAGGTCCCGGCCAATGCGCTATGGCCGGCTGTATTCCCGAAGATGAATACAATGGCAGAAGTCACAAGGATCGCGCCCAGACCAAATGCAGTGATCCTATACTGCATATTGGGAGTGTTGTCTGCCGTCATATACGCGCCGAGATGAGAATCCAAAATTTAACAATTTTGAAAGAGGAGATACTGCACAATTGTCGAGTTGTGTCTTACTCTTGTAAGCTAGTATTCAAGTGGCCCGTGACAGCTCTCCCGTACAGGGCACATATCCCTAGCTCTTCCTATCTTTTTTCTTTTTTGCAATATCTGATTAATTCTATTTAACTTGCCTCACATGATCCTGCATAATCAAGCGACACTACCCTACAACCCGATGTGCCAGACAAAACAGGCTTGCATGAAATCATGAGGTAAGCTTAAAACCCGTGTGGGCGGTCAAGCTCCATGTAAATGGACGCTAGCTATGAGGAAGTGATGAAACTCGCCCTTGAGAGAGGGTTCTATTTTCCAAGTTGTGAGATTTATGCTGATGCGCCTGCAGGCTTTTGGGAGTACGGCCCGACCGGTGTAGGCATCAAAAACAAGTTCATTGAGCTCTGGCGCCGCGAGCTTGTCAGGCGCGACGGCATGATGGAAATTGACGGCTGCCAGGTGATGAGCAAGAGCGTATTTGTGGCATCCGGCCACCTCGGCAACTTTACCGACCCGATAGTAAAATGCACAAAGTGCGGCTCGACTTTTCGGGCCGACAGGTTCATCACGGAAAAGACGGGCGAGAACGTGCCGGAGAGAATGGCAGACGACGAGATAAATGCAATAATTGCAAAGCACGGCCTGCGCTGCCCAAACTGCAAGGGCGAATTTGGAGGGGTCAGCAGGTTCAACATGATGTTCAGGTTAGGCATAGGTCCCGCAGCAGAGGAAGCGTACCTGCGGCCCGAGACGTGCCAGACCATATTTGTCGATTTTGCCCGCGTCTTCAAGACCATGCGGGGCAGGCTGCCGCTGGGCGTTGCACAGATAGGCAAGAGCTTCCGCAACGAAATCGCGCCGAGGCAGAGCCTGCTCAGGCTGAGGGAGTTTTACCAGGCAGAGATCGAGGTTTTCTGCAATCCTGCCAGGCTTGACGAAGTGCCCAAGTTCGAGGAGGTCAAAGAGACTGTCCTCCGAATCCATGACGGTTCCCAACTGATACAGGTCACTGCAGAGCAATCAATCCAGCGCGGGCTTGTACCCAACAGGCTGATAGCATACTATTTGGCACTGCTCGTGCAGTTCTATGAAAAGACGGGGATTGATGTCAGCAGAAGCAGGTTCAGAAAGCTGTCAGATGAGGAAAAGGCGTTCTATGCAACGACCGCGTTTGACTTTGAAGTAGAGACCAGTATCGGCTGGCTCGAGCTCGTGGCGTGCAACTACCGTTCTGACTATGACCTCAAAGGCCACGCGGCTACAAGCAAGGAGAACTTGGAGGTGGTGGATCCTGCGGACCAGAAAAAAGTCCTTCCGCACATCTTTGAGCTGTCGATGGGAATTGACAGGAGCATCTACACTATACTCGAGCACTGCTACTATGAAGACGACCAGCATGACGACAGAATAGTGCTAAAGCTCAAGCCATACCTTGCGCCAGTCCTTCTTGGCATCTTGCCACTGATGACAAAGGACGGCCTTGGAGAACGGGCTCGACAGATACATGCGGACTTGAAGCTGGATTTTGACACATTCTATGACGAATCAGGCTCGATAGGCCGGCGCTACCGCAGGCTTGAGGAAGTGGGTGCGCCTTATGCAGTCACGATAGACCAGACGACGATGCAGGACGGCACAGTCACGGTAAGGCACAGAGACACAATGGCCCAGGAGCGGGTAGCGGCGTCTGACCTGAAGCAGTATTTCCAGAAAGTCCTTTCGCAGCGCTAGCCCGGGGTGGAATCGCTCACTCGCATAAAAAAACACATACAAACACACCGCGCATATGGGTGGATATAGAAAGAGAAACGGATTATAACCCAGAAGGCAGTCATATATTTAATCGCCATATCAAATTGACATGAAAAGGCAGGAAAAAAACGCGCCGGCAGAAGAAGAAAGTGAGGACCTGCCGGCAGAGAAATGGCTTGTCGCCTTCCAAAACCCTGATTCAAAGAAGCATCCAGCCGGCCATGTCTTTGTCCGGCAGTTCTACGCCCAGGGCTACTACGAAGCCTACGATGCAGTAATGACCCATGCGGAGAACATGGGCCTTGAGGTCCTCTGGTTTCGCGAAAAGCGCTCATGCGAGCCGTTCTTGAACCGCAATTTCCCAGAGCTTGAATCAGTGTGCACCTATTGCAACAGGAGATTCAACCACAGCGACCCGATCCCCTGCTCGGTCGAAGGGTGCCCGGCCCAA
>DATEIL010000135.1:0-4770 GCA_035279085.1 Nitrososphaera sp. | reverse complement strand
TCCAGTTCTTCCAGCAGGAATATGGAGCACAGGTGGAATAGAGTAGATGCCAAAACCCAGAGAATACGAAGCAACAGGAAGAAAGAAACTAACTCACGGCAGAGGTACGCGGTGGTGCAGAAGGTGCGGTTCATATAACGGCTTGATAAGGAAGTATAACCTGATGCTCTGCAGGCAATGTTTTAGGGAAGTGGCAGTCAGCTTGGGGTTTGCCAAGTACGAGTAAAAGGGGTAATGTAAAGTGCCAGCCCTTAATGTGCTTTCAAATCTGTTTACGACCATATACAACAACGAGTCCAGAAGGAAAAAGGAATGCATTGTCCTACCTGCTTCAAAGTTCGCAAGCGAGGTCCTGCGAGTCATGCAAAAACACCGCTACATTGGCGAATTTGAACAGATAGACGACAGCAGGGCGGGAAAGTTTAGGATCCAGCTGCTGGCCAAGATTAACAAGTGCGGCATCGTTACACCCAGGTTTTCAGTAAAGAAAGACAAGTACTTTGACTGGGAAAGGCAATTTTTGCCAGCTTACAGCATGGGCATACTGCTGGTGTCAACTAGTCGTGGCATAATGTCTCACCATGATGCTCAAGCTCAAAACCTTGGAGGAGTTCTAGTCGGCTATGTCTACTGATCAGGAACAAATAATGGCAGAAATTGAGGCCCCTGCCAGTGTGAAGCTATCAAAGGAGGGCAACGTGGTGGCTGTCAAGGGCAAGCTTGGCACAGTAAAGAAGGACTTTAGGCGTCTTCCTGCAACAGTCACCGTCGATGGCAACAAAATAACCGTCAAGCCATATGGCAAGCGCAAGCAGGACCTTGCTGTGACAAACACTGCACGAAGTATCCTCGAGAGCATGATCACGGGAGTCGAGAAAGGCTACACGTACAAGCTCAAGATAATATTTGCACACTTTCCTATTTCGGTAAAAGTCAAAGGAAAGGAAGTCCAAGTTGAAAACTTTTTTGGAGAAAGGGCTCCCAGGGTTTCACAGATTGTTGGCGATGCGACCAAGGTAACCCTGGTTGGCGAGGACATTGTAGTGCAGGGACCTAGCTTGGAGGATGTATCACAGACTGCTGCAAATATCGAGCTGTCTACCAAAATCAAAGACAAGGATCAGCGGGTATTTCTGGACGGCCTTTACGTATATTCCCGAGAAGAAGGCACGCAATCCTAAAGAACGGCAAGCCCAAAGATTTATTTTGTGCTTGAATTTGCTCTACTAATGCGCCGCTGTAGCTCAGCATGGTAGAGCAAATTCGTAGCGCAACTCTGTGCTTTGAAGCTCAACTGGCTGTTAACCAGTGGGTCATCAGTTCGAGTCTGATCAGCGGCGCTACCAACTCTTAAGTATGGCATTGCCCCGTGATAGGACCATAGAATATAACCGCGCTGCAGTTTTATACTGAATTCATCTATCACGTGACTATCTGCCTTGGCGAAGAATGTTGATCAACCTACTGGTGATGATGCGGGCAGAAAAAAATCAGCTTCGATCGAAGACCAGCTCAAGGGCAAGACACTCCAAGTATACATGTACATGATAAAAAAGAAAGAAGCCGTTGGCGTCAGGGAGGTTCAGCGGGATCTCAGCTTCTCAAGCCCAAGCGTGGCAAACTATCACATAGAAAAACTGGTGGAACTGGCCCTAGTTTCACAGGACGAATATGGCAGGTACTTTGTAGTGCAAAAAGTGCAGGTCGGTGTCTTGCAGGCATTTGTAAACATCGGGGGACTTACGGTTCCAAGGCTGGCATTTTTTGCGGCCTTTTTCACAACCATGTTGATAGCGTATTTGATTCTAAACTTCAATGACCTCGATGTTTATGCAGTCGGCTTTGCCACCGCAGGCGCTGTCGCCTTTTGGTTTGAAACTGCCAGGGTATGGATAAAGCGCCCGATCTCTTGATGTTTCAAAACTCGAGTTTTGAAATACTCTGCTAAACAACGATTATGTCAAGGGCAACTGCATCTGCGAGCAGGTCAAGGTGCCGATTTGCTATGACATAGCCATTTTTTAATTCGCTAGAGGCAATCCACCTGTTTGACGAACTAAATAGCCTCTCCTTCTTCATTCTGGCCTCGATTTGCTCGACATCAAGCTCCATTTCCTCGACCTCTTCTGTTTCCGTATACTTTATTGTAAGCAGGACCTTTTTTACCAAAACTCTGCTGCCGAAACGTTGGGAAAAATCACGTGCATTCTCGTCGATTTCAACCAGCTTTATCTTGATCTGAAGCCTGTTAAGCGCATCTCTGCTAGTGAGGAGCCTTTCATCGACAAATCTATCGTAACTCATCGAATCTAGATCCCCTCAGAACTATATTAATGTCCGGATCCGTCGGGCGCGAAGTCGTAGGTAGGAGTGCCGCCTCCATCGACGCCGCAGGACACCATTTTCATCCTCATGCCGATGTAATGGCCTTCACCGTGCAACTTGCCAAGAATCCTGATCCCGTCCGCATCAATGATTCCAAACGTGCCTTCCTTGCTTCGAACATAGGACTTCGAGAACTCCACAAGGATTCCCGCTGGTTCGAGCCTGCTCAGAGTAGTCGGTGAAAGGCACTTGGGACAGTAAGCAGAAGGAGGCCACGCAACCGCCCTGCAGGAGGAACATAATGGAATCCAGAACTCGCCTGCCTCTAAATGGTCAAAGAATCCTTGGATTTCTTTCACGTCCCCATAATGAGCACTGTTGCCGAAGAGCCCGCAGCAGCCAGATTGTGAATCAAACCCTGTTTGCATTCCTTGACCTGCGAGGGTCGCGCCTTCCCTGCCAGCTGCGCGGCAATTTCGGCGACCTGAGCAACGCCTGTCGCACCGACTGGGTGGCCGCGGCCAAGGATTCCTCCGCCGGGGTTTACCCTGACTGCGATCTCCTGGGATGGGTCCGCTCCTTTTTCTCTGAAGCCAAGATCTTCCATTGCAAGAATTTCCAGGATTGTAAAGGCATCATGAACTTCAGCCACATCGATTCTGGATGGTGAGGTTTCTGCCATCTCAAAGGCATCTCGCGCCGCCATCCTTGCAGATTGGATCGTCGTTAGGTCCTCGCCCATGGCATTCGCAAAACTCGCTGAACTAGTCCTCTGTCCAATCCCCTTGATCCAGATTGGGTTGTCCGTTATTTCCCGGGCAATGCGGTCTGAAGCAAGGAGCACGGCAGAAGCACCATCACACGGTGCTGAACAATCCAGCAATTTTAGAGGTTCAACTATTTTTCTCGAGGTCATGACCTGTTCAAGTGTCACAGGAGTCCGCATGAGGGCAGACGGATTTTTTGCCGCATTGCTGCGATTTGTTACGGCAATCATGGCCATCTGCTCTTCTGTAGTGCCATACTTCCTCATGTGCGCTTTGGCAAAAACTGCAGCCCAGTGCACAGGAAATGAAAATGAACCTCGAGTAACATCCCAGATGAGTTTGTTCCCGGTACTAGTGGCCTTCTCTGCCCCTGCAACTAGGACCATTTCGCAAAGCCCCGACGCGATCAACGAATATGCTGTCGCAACTGCGTTAGTCCCCGAATTACACAGGTTGTCAATCCTTTGAGATACCTTGGGTTGCAGGCCAAGCATTTCTGATACGATGGCAGAGCTGTATTGCTCCGAAGTGCAGCTTGACAGCAATAGGCCGTCAGGCTTGCGCCCAAGAACGGCGGTGGACCGCAGAATAGTGATGCAAGGATCGCATGCAAGCTCAAAAATGCTCCTGCCGGAGTCCTTGGCGAACTGACTGGTTGCCCAAGAAACGATAGCTACCCTGTTCAATTCTAAAAGGTTGACAGCAGTTCCCTAAATGAACTTTCTGTACTGCCAACAGGATTGAACTGGATAATCGGAAGAGTTATGCCTGCAGCCTCGAACCTTGAGAGAGCTTTTGAGCATTCCTCACGCGTTCCGCAAATGGTAAGGGATTGAAGCATGCGTTCAGAGACGCATTTGCCTGCAGCCTCGGCTCCTCCGTGTGAATATGCCTCCAAGATCGCAGAAGCCTCGCTACTAAACCCACTTTCAGATAGGAAAGCTCTATAGTATTTGCCCACTGCAACATAAAATGCCAGCGTCTGCGCTGCTCGGCTGCGGGCCAATTCCGGCTCAGAGTCAGAGACGGCACAAATAATCGAGCATGCTACCTCAAATTGGTTGTCATTAGTATTGCGCCGCAGCTTTTGCACCGTTTCCCTAAGTTCGTCCAGCGGACGCAGATACAAGATAACACCGTCGGCAAGTTCGGAGGCAAGAGAAACCATCCGTGGATTGACTGCTCCAACCAATACCGGTATATCTTTGCGTGGAGGCGCATGCAGAATCTTGAAGTTTTTCACCTTGAAGAATTGACCTTCAAAATTTACCCTCTCTCCTGTCACTATCAATTTCAGGCACCGGACGAACTCCCTCATTCGTGCCAATGGCTTTTCAAATCGTGTACCATGCCAGTTTTCCACGATCGCACCAGTACTGGCCCCGAGTCCAACCATCACTCTTGATGACGAAAGCATATCTATTGTAGTTGCAGCCATGGCGACGGTTGCGGGAGTGCGGGAATAGATGCTGACTATTGACGTGCCGAGCATGACATTGCTTGTAACTTGGGATAGGGCACCCAGTGTTGCAAATGATTCACGTCCCCAAGATTCAGGCACCCAGATGGAGTGCATTATTTGCGAAGCATCGGCTATCTTGGCACATTTCAGGACCTCGTCCATCGAAAGGAGTGGCCCGAGACTGCATCCTATCCTGCGATGTTCACTCATGATGAC
>DATEIL010000134.1:0-3988 GCA_035279085.1 Nitrososphaera sp. | reverse complement strand
CCAAGGTCAGGCAATGTTTCTCTTCCTTGACAGCCCTGCCAACATTAACGCATTAGACACAGGTCTCGCCTTCACGGCCAACATAGCAGCCGGCAAGGCAAGCGCAGTCCAGTCAGTGTCCGTCATAAGTGCATCATAGGCAAGAGAATAGGTCTCTTACCTTCCCTTTTTTTGATCAAACATGTCAGCCTTAAAGTCCCTTAAGTTCAAACTTTCAAACGACTCCAAGAAAAAGGAGGACGAAGATTTTCTCGATTCATTTGCCGACTCCAGCTTTGAGGAATCAGGGCTAGGAGCCCAGCTTGATAAGGTTGCCAAACACATTGACACCATTGCCACAAGCAATTGGTCGCTTGGCAGAGTACCCGATGGCTACAAAAGCCTGCAGCGGTATGCGTTGATCCCGCCATTTTGTTACGTCTCGATCCTGCAAAACCAGGAATATTCCGATATTCTCTATAATGTGGATGAACTTGCTCTCAACCAAGACGAAATAAGGATATACTACAGCATCAAGGAACTACTGGAAAAGCAGATCGATTCTCCAAGAATGCTCGACAACTTGGAATCAAGCTTTACAGCAGAAGTGTCGAAATTGTTAAAGGAACATTTTGTCGGCGACAAGACCCAGCCGATAATGCTAGAGAAGGTAAAGTATTACCTAAAGAGAGACATCTTGGGCTTGGGCATAATTGACCCGCTGTTCCAGGATCCATTCATAGAGGACATTACATGCGGTGGTCCGGCCAAGCCTATCTATGTCTACCACCGCCGCTATGAAGGTCTAAAGACTAATGTGGTTTTCCGCGACGCAGAATTCCTCGACGGCTATGTCATGAAGATTGTCCACAGGGCGGGCAAGCACATCAGCGCTGCTCACCCGATTGTTGATGCATCGCTACCGGGCAACCACCGTCTTGCAGCGCTGTACAAGAAAGAGGTTACCACGATGGGTAGCAGCTTTACAATCAGAAAGTTCAGGGAGGATCCAATCACAATTGTAGACCTCATCAATTCCGACACGCTTGATGTGGATATGGCTGCGTACATCTGGACGCTGCTTGACAACAAAAAATCACTCATGGTCATCGGTTCCACAGGAGGAGGCAAGACCACAATCCTCAACGCCGCAACAGGTCTGATAAATCCTTCATACAAGATATTCTCGGTAGAGGATACTGCAGAAATCAACATACCTCATGAGAACTGGTTCAGCCTAGTCTCAAGGGCAAGCTTTGGACTTGAAAGCCAGGGAGAAGTCAGCATGTTCGACCTACTGAAGTCCGGTATGCGTCACAGGCCAGATTACATGCTCGTAGGTGAGATTAGAGGCGAGGAGGCATACGTGCTCTTCCAGGCCCTCGCTACAGGTCACGGTGGAATGGCGACGATGCACGCTGACGACTCGGAAGCGGCCGTTCGCAGGCTCATGCAAAAGCCCATGGATATTCCTGCCGCCTATGTTCCGCTCATGAACTGCATCATCACAATCAAGCGTGTCAAACTGGCGGCGGACGCAAGTGGCAAGAGTTCAAAGAAAATCATGACAAGAAGAGTGACAGAGATGACGGAAATCATGTCATCAAACAGCGTCAGGAGCGTCTTCACGTGGGATCCGCAGCACGACGGTTACCTCGACAACATCAGCAAGAGCTACCAGCTCCCCAAGATCGCAGAGGACACAGGTCTTGACATGGACGACATATCCTTGGAATTGAATAAGAGAAAGACGATTTTGACATGGCTCGTGAACAGGGGTACCAGGGATTACAAGAGCGTCAGCAAGGTAATCGGCATGTTCAATCAGGATGCAGACCGGCTGATGGCAAAGGTGGAGAGCTCGTAGTGTCGATATTCAAGTTTCAGAAAAAGCAGGAAGTGGGAAAGCAAGCGGCGGCGAAAAAGAAAAAGTCCAAGCCTGATAAGAAACTCGGAGCAAAGATCGATAGGGAGCTTCCCTTTGTAATCACACTTGTAACCATAATGGCTGCCAGCGGCATCACCCCGTTTGGCAGCTTTGCAAAGCTTGCCCGGTACAAGCTGCTCCCTTATGTCATGCGCGAATCAAGGAATATCATCGGCCAAGTACACATCCTTGGCGAGGATCCGCTGACTGCGATGGAAAAGAGGGCTGAAACCACCGCGTCCAAGCAGTATAGGGATCTGCTGCTAGGTTATGTTTCGACTGTGAGAAACGGAGGAGACATTGCCAGCTTTTTGCAGAGCAAGATGAAATCCATTTTCGAGTTCGAAGTCGCAGTCGCCAGGCAATCAGTCGCCAAGATAGGTGGGCTCGTTGATGCCTACATGATCATGCAGGTAATTGCGCTTAGCATGTACATAGTAGTGGTGGCGCTATCCGGTGCCGGATCTACAGGCGACATACTTCCAGCGTCCATGTCATCTCCAGTGTTTTCATACATGCTTGTATTTGTGCTACTTCCAGGAATTTCATTTGCCATTCTCTTTGCACTAGACAAGATTATGACTACCACAATCATAGGAGTAAGCAAGATCCTGAAGCAGGGGCTCATACTCTCGCTCATTGCTCTTGTGATATTTGCAGTGCTTACCCTGACTGGGGCGCTTAACGGGATACTGGATCCCATCTATGCGTTTCCGGCCCTTCTGATGGCCGCAGCTGCGTGGCCGGCATACCAGACGATAAAGGCTGAAAAGAACTTGAAGGGCATGGAGAACGAGCTGCCGGGATACCTCCGGGAAGTGGCTGAATCGAGAAAGGCCGGGCTGTCGCCGGAAAAATGCATCATATATGCATCGGAGCGACTCAGGGACCCAACGTTTAGTACCGTAGTCAAGACGTTTGCAAACCAGCTGGAATGGGGTGTTCCCCTTCGCAAGATATACGAGAACCTTGCCGCTTCCATCAAGTCATGGTCCGCACTTATCCACTTTAGGATCCTCATCGAAGCTATCGAGAGCGGCGGAGGATACACAACATCTTTGGAGATCCTGGCACAGTCAAGCGAGTCTTCCTACAACACCGAAATGGAAAAGAGGGACATGCTCAAGCCGTATGTATTCATTGCGTTCATGGTCACCGCGCTCACTTCGCTTACCACGCTGATGATTGCGCAGACCTTTGTTGACATAAACGAAGGGGTGTCACAGATCCCCGGAGAAGCTCCTACGCCTGTTGCCACAACGGACAGCGGTCCTCTTACCTCCACCCAGATGTTTGCAATAGGCATATCATTCCAGTCTTGGATGACAGGGTTCCTAGTTGGCAAGATCTCCAGCGGTTCATTTGGCACGGGATTCAAGCATGCAATAATCTTGATGACAATTTCGCTGATAGCCACCATAATGACCCAGGAGTTCAACCTAAGCCCGTCGGCGTTCCTGAATTCGTCAGGTCCGCCGGCGTAGCGAAGTAGCGAAGATTGGGCCAAAGAAAGCATGTGTGAGAGTGTGCCACAAAAGTGTGTAACTTGAGAATACATGCTAAGGAATAACATCACAGCCAACCAATCTCAATTCGTATAATGCAATCGTTGAAGATGGCTGAAGTGTTTGGCGCCGTGTCAGATGATTCATCGCTGGAACTTTTCAAGATAATAGCGCAGACCAATGGCGCGACAAGCGAGGTCTTACGGGGCAGGATGAGCCTTACACGGAAGCAGTACTATTCCAGACTATACAGGCTGTCGCGTTGCGGCCTGATTAAGAGGAGAGACAACAGCTATGTATTGACGGCATTTGGCAAGGTACTCTTTGATGCACAGGCCACGATTGAAACCGCACTGAGCAACTTTTGGAGGATAAAGGTTGCAGATAACTTGGATGTGGCAGATGGAGTGCCGGCCGACGAGCAGAAAAGGCTATTGGAATCTCTGATAAGCGATCAGGAAATCAAGAGCATCCTGCTAAAGCGCGACAATGTCGCCGTGGTATAACAATCTGATCTACACCATACCTCTCAGTTCATCAGGATACAGACAGAATTTCAGGCTAAACTTTGAGCATG
>DATEIL010000133.1:0-5524 GCA_035279085.1 Nitrososphaera sp. | reverse complement strand
TCCATGAAAAAAAGGACACAGGATTTCCAGAGGATAGGGATTATATTTTCCGGGGGAATTGACAGCGTACTTGTTGCCCAGATTGCAAAGCAGATGGTTCCGGAGGTAGTCTGCTATACTGGCGGCGTCAAGGGCTCAAATGACATTGCCTATGCCCGGCAGATTGCTGAAAGACTGGGCCTTGAGCTTAAGGTCTGCGAGTTCACAGAGCAAGAAGTAGAAGACCTCATACCAAAAGTCATTGGCGTAATAGAGGACTCGAATGCCGGGCAGGTTGAAGTCGCGCTGCCTGTGTACGGTGCAGTCGCGCTGGCACACCAAGACGGGATTAAGGTCATGATAACGGGGCAGGGTGCGGACGAAATATTCGGAGGATATTCATGGTATGCCAAGGTGGCAGAAAAGGAAGGATACAGAAAGCTCCGGCAGCACATGGTCGAGGACTTGCTCCTTCTGTACAAGGAGACCCTGGAAAGGGAAGACAAGATAACGATGGCTCACAGCATCGAGCTACGCGAGCCGTTTCTGGATCCCGAAGTAATCAAGGTCGCGCTTGCCACAGACCTTCACCTGAACGTTAAAGGCGGCTCGGACGAATTCGGCAAGCACATCCACCGCAAGCTGGCAGAAAAGCTTGGAATTCCAAAGGACGTAGCATACAGGATCAAAGAGGCTGCACAGCACGGCTCCGGGATACACGACACCATTGATTCTATTGCAAGAAAGCACGGCTACGACGAGACATCGATACCTAACAGCTATCTGCAGGTGTTGAAGGAAAGAGAAAAGATCGGAAGCTCCCAGCGGTACGGATACCTTTTCGGTGATGAAAAGATCTGGATTGCAGAGCCTCACGTGCAGATGTACCTTGACAAGTTATCAAACAGGGCGCAGTCGCTACGCCAGCAAACGTCTGAAATCTTGGCCGAGACCAAATCGAAGGTGTTACGAAAGCCTACAGTTTGAAACGGACCGGATCCCCCTTGCAATAAACAGCGGCGCGATTACTAGCGCGGGTATGCTTGCCGCTATGAAGAGAGTCTGAAATGGCGCCAGCACCGCCGCGCTTGTGCCCGCCCCTGCCACGCCTATTCCCAAGAGTGCAGAGAACAAGCTTCCTGCGCAAGTCGGACATCCTACAAACAATCCCGTAGTGGCCCCTATCCCGCCAATCACCGAGTTCTTTGTGTTGACTGACTGCCGAACCCGGTATGCATAGATGCTGAGCCCTGCGTTCAGGCCGACAAGTGATGAAACTATTGTCGCCAGTATCACGTTTACTGGGATGACTAGGATCAAAAAGTGGTCGGTTATGTATGCGGTGAACATCGGCACATATCCTGGCGCACTGCAGCACGGGATTATTTCAGTGGATGGCACCACCAGCCCCTTCTCTGTGAATGATACATCGGGCCTGTAGACTAGGATCTGCGAAAGGAACCCAAAGACTATGCCGTAGCCCAGCGCGGAGACTACTACTATCCTCCAAAAGTTCTTGCCGTCAAAGGGCCTAGTCAGGAATTCCAAGAGGCTGCCAGTCCCATGCGAGCGGAGCTGCTCCGATCGGAGTATCGTGTAGCCGCCATACAGTACCGAGGCCATGGCAGCCCCGGTAATCGCAAGCACAGGGTATGCCAGGTTAGTAAGGTTCTGGCTGGTCACCGTCAGACCCGAAGACGGAACGCTAAAGCGGGAATAGAGAACAAAAGCAATTACAAGCGAAAACGCCCCTGCAAAGAGGATTCGAAATCCACTCTCGCGCATGCCGCGCCAGTGCTCCTCGTTCACCATGGCTCCAGCACCGCTTACATTGACAGACTACAAATTAAATCCTATCGGATGCGAAAAAAATACCCATAAACCCTTAATTCTCGGTTTGCACAACCTAATCTGTGCCAGAATCATCATCCCATCCCGGGAAGAAAAAGGAAGAAGACGAGGAGCAGGGGCAGGATGAAGAATACATTTCTGCCCGCATAAGCCAAGTTGGCCATGCAGACAAGCTTGGCCTCGAAGGCGTGCTGGTGCTCCTGTCCGACGACGGCCGGGAATTTCCGATGCGGGCATTTTCAGGAGAAGTAGCTCAGCATATTTCGCGATTTCAAACCGGCGACAAGCTGAGCATCCCCACCATATACAACATGGTCGAAGAGATCGCAGTCCTCCAGGACCTGCTCCTAATCGAAGTTAGGGTATATCAGAGCGGCTCTGTATTGCGGGCCAATCTCTACTTCAAGAAAAGGGATTCTGAGATGGTGCTGCGCAATTACAGGGCTTCTGACGCAATAGCGCTGGCTGCATACTATGATGTGCCCATCAAAGTGAGAAAGAGCCTCTTTGAGCTTGAAGACGTGCACAGGCAAGAGCGAGAAAGGCTGTCGCACCAGGGCCACAACGAATCAATCTGATGATATTATGACACAACAATAATGACAAGAAAGAAAAGCTGTAAAAACGGCGTGTGAGCCTAGGTCACAATTTCTCTGAGTTTTCTTTCTGCAATTGCGTGCTTTATCTCCATGGCTATCCTCCTGCCGACTCCGAGCGTGTGGCCAAAGTAGTACTTTGTGTAGGGGCTCGTAGTAGCCATGATGGGGTTTCCGGGCACTCTCAGCGATACGTCATATACTACAAAGT
This sequence comes from Nitrososphaera sp., assembly GCA_035279085.1. GTDB lineage: Archaea > Thermoproteota > Nitrososphaeria > Nitrososphaerales > Nitrososphaeraceae > Nitrososphaera. Next base: position 2,887 of record DATEIL010000133.1, on the reverse strand, counting down.
CAAGCTCAGTCGTGACGATGCTCTGGAGCGAAATTGGCCCTATTACTCCCGGCGGGTATTCCTTTCTTGCAGCCGCTGCAAACTTGTCGCCCATCTCAAACACCTTCTCAAGAAGGGACTCTCTGATGCTGGCAGGTGTATGACCTACCTCGATGTTCTGCGGCTGCATTTCAATTTCCATCTGCTGCCTTGCCGGCAGCGCCACAAAGTCATGGAGGTTTGTCTGCAACCTCCTTTCAATACCGAGGAATTCCGCCTCGCCAGATAGCGGCGAAATGAAAAAGTTTAGGTTAAAGTACGTCCCAATCACATATTCTTCAATAGTCGCGGCATCAAGATCCGCCTTGCTGATGATTCCTGCCTCCAGCTTTTGCTTTGCCTTTTTCTTGAAATCGTCGTATGAAGATACGATAAAAAATGCCCGCTCCAGCTTGCGCTTTGCCTCCTGCACCTTGACCATCGCCGGCCCATCAATCTCTGCTGGCCTCCTGTAGATCCTTGGGTGGCGTATCTTGGCTTTTTCCAGCAGATAATACTGGTTCCTCGGCGCCGTCCGTTCCTCGGCCCGAAGCATCGATCTGTTGCCAAACACCGGTACTTTGAAGTTGTTTTCAATGTTGTCATATCCCAGGTAGGCTGTAAACGCCCTATTGGCCACCATAACCGTGCTGAGCTCTCTGAGCTTCTCCTGATTTTCCCTATTCAGCATGTCTGAGAATTTGTCGACTAGAATAATTTGATCCGCCAGCCTCTTGAAGCGTCGATATGGAAGGTCCCTGCCCTTCTGGCATATGCATATAGTTTTCAGGTTCTCGTCCTTTGCCCCGTCCATTACTTCGAGGCCGGAGTGGCTGCCGATGGTACCCACAGTTACATTCTTGAGGTCATACCTGTCTACAATTGAGGCGATCTGCTGCTGCCCGATCATATGTAATTTGACGACGGCTAGAGTTGAAAGTAGGATGTAATAAAACAGTTACTACTTCCACCACTACTACTATTGCCGCTGGTGAGGCGGCACATGAAAAATCCTGATGTCTATATTCTGCGACCCGTGCATTTTATTGTCGCTGGGCACCCACTGCCTGCCAAGTCAGCAGAATTGCAAACTATGGTATGCTTGTGTGTGTCTCTCTCTGTGCTATCAGGGACGGGGAATTACTATTGCTTGTTCTTGTTTATCTCGACGTCAATAGCAGCGCGTAGCTCTTCGTCGTTCTTGTTGGTGTAGTCGATACCGAGTGTCTCGGCAATTGATTCAAGCTTTTCGCGCCCGACAGAGCCCTCGTTTTTCATTTGCTGTATTTCCTTCTTGGCCTGGATTTTCGCCTTTTCGTACTCGGCAGTGGCCTTTCCAAAAGACCTGGCAAGCTCTGGTATCTTTTTGACGCCAAAAAAGACCACAACAATGAGTCCAATAACAATTACCCACTCCCAGCCTCCAAGGCCTGCAAACTGCATAAACAATTCAGACAGACCTGCTGTAACCATCTGGACTATGATATAGCAGGGGTGTAGATTTAAAGCTTAGTTTCCTTTGCAGCCCTTCGCTCAATGACGAGCATTCCGCCCAAATAGAGGGCTATCATGGGGCCGGCCAGGAACCACATGGTTATTCCGCTCCCATCTGGGGTAATGACTGCCCCAAAAATGACGAGGATTATGGCCGCATAACGGAAGTTCTTGCGCCAAAATTCGGGAGAAATTACCCCGGTAAGAGCAATGCCATACATAAATATCGGCAGTTGGAACGCCACGCCAAAGCCCAGCAGGAACTGAAGGACAAACGAGATAAAGTCGCTGATGGTGAGAAAGGTGGCGACATTGAGCGCTTCGCCATAATCGTACAAAAAGTTGAGCACATAAGGGATCACCATGATGTACGAGAACACAATCCCCACTACAAAGAGCACGACTGCCGGCAGGAACACGTTGAGGATGCCGACCTTTGCCTTATCGCTGATGGCGGGCGCAATGAACGCCGATATCTCTCGGATAATCACTGGAATCGAGGCAGTGATGCCAATGAGGGCAGAAACATACACTTGGGCAAAGAACGCCTGCCCTGGAGCAGTCTGGATGAGGTCTACTTCCTCCGGCAGGAGGGTCTCTTGCATGAAAAGCGTCAGGTGGGCCGAGAGGTTGTGGACAGGGTCGGGGAAAGGGTAAACAATCGGGATGCCGCCCGCATCGGCAGCCCTGAGGTCAAAGGTCATGGCGAATATGGTGATGACAATCACTACAATCGCCACCCTGAAGACCCTGACGCGGAGCTCCTCGAGGTGCTCCCGAAGGCTCATTTCGGCTGCCATTTACGTTGAAATGATACCTGTTTGAGAAATATATGCTCTTTCCGTCATCAGCCTCGGTATCGTCAGTCTGGCCCTGGGACAGGCAGCGCTTTTGAGGCTGGAAGCTTGAACGTCTCGCCGTCCACCTCTTCCTTTGTTATCTTTTCAAATTCCACGGTCAGCTCAACAGGAGCATTGAATTTCAGGCTTAACTCATTTGCAAGGACGCCGACTGACTTTGGATCGGCAAACTCTTTTGAACCCTGCAGGAACACCCTGCTCTGCCTCTGCAACAGCTCCCCTCCGAACTTGCCCTGGAGAAACGAGGCCAGCTCGTCGACTGTTTTTTTCGGCACGTCGTTATGGTAGAAGCAGATTCCGTGGACCGGCTCTTTGTCAAAGGGGGTGCCGTACCTGTACCAAAAGACTCCGAAATGCTCGTACTCTCCCTGCATGCACTTTATTTCCCAGTGATTAGCCTTCTCCGGAGGGTAAATTGCACTCAGAAAGTCGGTGATGCCGAGCCTCCAGTACCGCACGCGCATGTATGTGTCTGCGACAAGTAATTTCCAGCCGTATAATAACGGTTCGCAAGA
>DATEIL010000132.1:0-4511 GCA_035279085.1 Nitrososphaera sp. | reverse complement strand
TGAACTTGCTTGATCAGCCTTGTGCTTGCAACTGCCATGCCGATGGCGAATGCGCCTACAATTGGCGAAAGGCCCACAAAAGCCGCAATGCCAGCAGCGGCGAAAAAGGCAGCAGTCACAATCCCTTCCAGACTTCCCTTGGACTTCCACAGCCTTTCAGTATGAAGAATTCGAGGAATAACCAAGACTGAAACAATGAGAATAGCGGCAAATGTCCCCAGCACCTGCATTATCAGAAGAGTAATGTCAAGTATGGCAGGCTCTGTGTTGCCGGTCTGCACCATCGTCACAACGACTGAAAGGGCCGCAATCGCCAAAATATCGTCCACGATTGCAGCTCCGAGTATTAGGCGGGCTTCCTTTGACTGCATCTTGCCAAGTTCTGTCAATACCTGTATAGAGATAGCGATGCTAGTGGCAGTCAGAGCAGTGGCAATCAGAATCGATTGCAGTGCTTCTACTCCAAATGCAGAGAAGGCATAGTATCCCACGAAAAATGGAACTATTACTCCGAGCGAGCCTACAGTAAATGCCGCGGCGCCTCCCTTCAAAAACTCTCTTGGAGTTATTTCCAATCCCGCGATAAAGAGGATGACGATGGCCGCTATCTCACCGATGTGTCGTACCGTCTCGTCAAGAACCACAAGCGGTTCCCCGTTCACCAGCGGCAAGGCACCCAGCGCAAACGGACCAACTATAATCCCCGCAAGCAATTCGCCAAGCACAATAGGCAGTTTTATCCTGTGGAAAAGTTCAGCCATCATTTTGGCTGCAAAGAGCAGCATGGCGAGTGAAATAATCACATGCAAAAATGCACTCTCTACTGCCATCGACCAACGCTGTTTTGAGCGCGGTAGACAATAAAAAGGTGCGTTATGGATCGTGGGCGAATTGATTTCGTCCCCTTGAATACAATTGGGTGTTTCAATCGCAACTTTGGTCGTCTCAGTCCATGCAACCCCAAAAAAGTCTGCTACAAAGATGGGATCTGCAATGGAAGATGCATAAAATCGGAAGGATAGCCCGACCCGCATTTGGAAGGCCAGATGGGTTTTTCCTGCAACCTCTTATAGCCAATGGCTTTTCAAACGATGAACTTGAACAAGTTGAAAAGTGGCCTTCAACGCTAGTGCCCAATGTGAAAAAAATGAAAAAAAGGAGGGCAGGGTCCTACTGGAATCGGCCAGACAGGAGTAGTGTACTTGAGGTATCCCTGAAAACCTGGACCAAGTCGCCATAATAATTGAATAAAATTCCTGGGATCGGTGGTGGTTCCCGTGCCGATAACAGTTCGAATAGTAATGGATCCAAACAGCACTTACGAATCATGCAAATAAGGTGCCCGGGGATATTAAAGGGATTCAAGAATGGGTGCGATCTATCCAGTATTCTATTCGAGAGCTTTATGAAGAGATCCTAGTCATTTGCGTGCCGACAACATAGATGCAAGTCACACGTTATCGAGAATATGGCTCACTCGCTTACCCCGGAAGCAGCGGCCATACATATGCTTATCGGGCGTTATCCCGGTGTGTCACTACACATGATTGAACGCGATTTTCACGATATCTCTAGTCAAATCCCACGTTCACTGGGATTATTGTCGGAAAAAAAGACTGATATTATATAGAGTTGAATTTGTAGAGGATGCAGAAATCGGCTATGTCAAAGTTTTAGAATTCTATCCCAAATGACTGATTTTCAGTTTGCTTGCGTTCTGATTGGCAGTCATCATTGTTATTATCTTAATCTGTCCTTCAATCTTGATCCCTGCCGCTTCAGCCGGTGTTACCCTGAGAACGTATAACCGCGGCGATACCGCAATATGCATTTTCTATACGGTAATGCGGGCGTATACATTATAGGGTTTTCCTGACCTGCTACTCACATAATCCCACACCCCCGGAGATATCTCCAAGAGCTTAAAACGGACTTTTTGTTCCTTCTCTAGCACGTCGTAGACATATTGGCCAATTACCAGCTGATTGGGCTCAGCAAGTCCTGTAATTTTGGCTGCTATACTGATGGTATATCCAAGAATGTCATGATGTGGTTTTTTTGCAATTGTCTCCCTCTTGCCTGCAATTATTGACGATTGAATGTTCCATCCGTACTGCACGACTGCGACCTCGCCGATGTCTATGCCGACGCGCACGCCCAGATCAGGATACCCTTTCTGGTCCAACAGGGGGTTGAATCCCTCATTAACCGCCCTGATCATGGACCGGGCGCAATGCACGGCGTTGCTGCATGGTATGTAAAGATCGGATTCGTCAGATACTACAAAGAACGCCATTATCGCATCGCCCAGATATTTTAGAACATAGCCGCCGTACGCCGAAACAATGACTGACATTTCATGTGTGAACGCACGGACGATAGCTGCCATCTTTTCCACAGGCAGAGTCATTGAAAGCTTTGTTGATCCCACTATGTCGATGTAAAGGATCACAAAGGTAGCTTTTGATCCTGATACCTTTGCCAAGATGTCTTGGCTGTCTTCGGTTGAAATGTTAAATTCCATTTCGCCCCTTAATGATTTCCACATTTCCATCTGCGCTGACCTGATTATGTTGTCGATATTGACTACTGCATCGAGGTAAAACATGCCTAGCAAGGATTCGGCGGCAGGCATTTTTTTGACACCGGATGTTTCCCTTTGATTTTTCATTTCCCTTTCCTGGATAATCTCGATGACTTCCTCCTTGCTCATATTGAGCTGCATTGCAATAACATCAGGCAAAACTCCCCCATCATAGAGATCTAGTACAGTGTTTTTTCCTGAATTTCGCAACTTGAGTGACTGCACGCTGCAGCACGTTCTCCACTTAAGACTGTACTGCATTTACAATTTGAAGACTAGTGTGCGGTGACGGCTGAATGTATTTGCTATTCTATTCTATTCTATTCCTGGTCGGCTTCCAAACACATACAAAAAAGGGAAGCATCGCAATTTAGTGTTCGACATGCGTATAAGGATGCCGTGTGATAACAAAAATACAGAGAAAGAACACTATTGCAGTTTGACTATTTCATCCCAAGTTCCAGTCTGTGAGAACATGAAGTATTTGTTGTTGTTATTAGATTCGAATTGTAGAATGTCTCCTGCCGCTATCTGTATTTTGAATAACTTGTTTAGGTATTGCATAAAGCTCGGCCCAGCAACTATGCTCTTTGCGTCATGCTCAAATGGTTTGGAATAGTATTTCTTCAATGCTTCCGTCAGCCCGATGTCGCTTAGCTCTTCTACGAGGCTAGACAGGTCTACAAACGTTGAATTTCTCTTGTGTACTCTAATAGTTGCCATTCTAAAAAATATCCTTGCTATTCTATCGTGCTGCTGTCATTTATCCCTGCCTATCCCAGTTGGTTCGAAACACAAACAGCCTTATGACAGGAGCGTCGAAGTATTCTTGTAATACATATATGTACATTTCATGCAAATCATGTGATAAGTCGTTTAACAACCTCTCTGAAGGTGTGCAGTATTCAAGCGTGACATTAGGACTTTTGGTGTTCTGTTCGGACAAATGTTGTAAGGACTACCTCATTTCCGCCGTAAAATAACGAAATAATTCATATTCGCAAAATTGCGATCGGGCAAGCGTTTCTTGATTTAGAATTGCGGATCGAAATCGGATTTTTTTGCTTGCTTATCTATTCACATTCTTCAGATGTAGAGCCTACAAATGCCTTGTCTGGACTCATCATCATGTATACCCGGAGTTTATCTATCAAAATGATTGGCAGACCTGGTACAAGTTACTTGACGTTGCGCGTAGGGCAAACCAAAGTAGGATTGCTGCACTCCACGCTCCCGCGGACTGGCCTTAGAACCAGATGAGGCTTGCTGGCGATTGTCTTTGGCAGCTAATGTTCCTAGTGGCCTGGCGGTTCAAACAAGAGCTTATGCGAGCAATACGTGCAAAGTTAGGCCTTTGCATTGTCATCAACTTTTTGATTTTCAAGTCTTGAGGTATAGCGCCTCACAATCTCTTTACCGATTTCTTGGCTTTTTCTATCTACTCTCCTCTTCTCACCGGGGTTTTCATGCCTTGCTGCTTCACATCGCCGTTCTTTCAATATCCAAGTAGGAATCCTTGCCGCTAAGCTTTTTCCTTTTGAGCTCATCTGCATACCTTCACCTGAATTGCCTCTGGTCTTCGGTGTCTTCTACCATGTTATTGTTCACCGGTGCCATTGCCGCTCAAATGGCGATTCATTTATCGGATTCGCGCCAGTGCATGTAAATTAATCTCTCTCTCTTTCTTTGCACGATACCATGAACCCTGAATCGGTACGTTATAGATTAGATTTTGTCTTTTCTTTTGTCACCAACGGCCTTGAATTTCATGCAGTCGCAGTTTCTGCATTCAAGGTTCGAGCCGTGCTGTCGCCTTTGATGGCCGCAATTACAATGTTCCATATTCTTTATCGCCCTTGAGTGTCTATTTGTGAAACCATCTTCTAAAGCTATCTCTGCTCAGCTTATGCAAAAGGTTGAGCGCTGA
>DATEIL010000131.1:0-2710 GCA_035279085.1 Nitrososphaera sp. | reverse complement strand
GTCGACTTCGGGCATCACGCCTGACAATCCTGACCTGACTCTTGTCAAGGCACCCATCGCCGGACCAATAGCTACCATTACGTCTCCAAGGTCAATGGTGGATTCCAGCCTGAGTTGAATCTGCTCTAGCGCCATCTTTAGCTGTGAGATCATTTTGGTCGTCTTTCTTATCTGTGCGATCTCGTTTGAAAGCATCTTGCCGTGCTGCGCATCATGCTTTTGAAGAGCGGAAACTACCTGGTTGAATAGAGTCTTCTCTTTTCCTCTTAATTTTTCAAGAATCGTCTCCAATTTCTGGTTCTGTGCTTGAATCTTGTTCTTGGCGAACTCGATCCTCGGTTTTAGTGGTTGTTGAGGGCCAACGCTTTGCTTTAGCCTCTCAGACATGTTCTGTGAATTGTCCTTTACCCAGTTGCTGCTGAAGCTCGTCATGCCAACTAGCATGGAAGATCGGCGTTAAACTGAAGTGTCATAATTGAATAACCAAGTAGTAATATTTTCTAGACATGCGTTTGGATCCAATGTTGAAAAACATTATATCGGGTGTATGCACACGGCATTATTGAATATCGGGCATGGGAAGGGCAAAGGCAGTAAAGGAACCACAGGAAGGAACCCAGCAGGATCAGTCTCTTCCAAAGTGGGCAGAGGATGAGATAAAGTCAGTCCAGTTCGGCAAGCCTGAGGAAATTACAAGGACTGGCTACATCCTTGACATCTATGAGAAGGATTACAAAATTGATATCCAAGTCTACGAGCAGATGCCGGATGGCCGCACCATCGTAGAGGGCCTCGATGTCCCAAAATCTATGAAGATTTCCGATTTCATGAAGGGCTTTGTATATGAATTCAAGATTAACTTTTTCACCGGCCCTCTGGGCGCAAAGCTAGTCGAGCTTCTCAAGACAAAGTTTGCACTTGACATGAAGGCAATATACAAGTTTGAACTCAAGGAACTTCAGCTGATGGATGTCGAGTCTGACTTGCCTGCGCCTTCCTCGTCGTCTGCAGACGACGAGGCAGAAGACTGAGCACATTTCACCGTTTGAGAAAAAACCACACACAAGCACCGCGGCTCATTTCTGCTCGGATGTAGAATCATTCTTTTTCTGGCTGTTGCTGCTGCCCCCGCCTTGTGAGGATGAGGGTGAAGAGGTCCCGCCCTGGCCCGCTGCTCCCATGTCCGCCATTGAGACCTTGCCAACAGCCAGCTTCATCAATGCTATCCACATCACGACCAGAGGAACGTGATATGTGGCTATCCTCCATGCGATAATTACGTTTAGTTGAGAATCAGACGCGAGGGATGCAAGATCCGGCACTCCGTTGAGATTTGAAATATAGGCCCAAATGCCCAGCTCTGCAAGTCCCGATCCGCCTATTGTGATTGGAAGATTGGCCACTGCCGTCGAGGCAGAAGTAGCCATCAGCGATTCAAAGAGGCCAATGTCAGAATTGACCGCATTTGCGAGAAGCATAAACGACAAGCCCTGAAATGAATAGGCTGCAAACGTGATGCCCATTCCCACGGCAAAGGTCTTGATGGCGCGTGAGGAATTAAAATTCTCCCTGCTCATCTTGCACAGGTCTGCTATGGCAGCGTTTGCAGAGCTAACGAAGCGCTCGGCTTTTTCCTTTGCTACAAAGCGCTCAATCAGCCGCTGCGAAAACGACGGCAGGCGAAGGTTACGCTTTGCAGAAAAGAGGAGCAGTGCAAGCCACACTCCAAACGTAGGGATCGTAACCAGTATTACGGCAATGCCTACTACGGTCCCTCCACGATACAATGCCAGAGAACCGGCGATGAATGCAAGCATGGATGAAACAAAAACATCAGCGATAATTTCCATGGTTGTCACCCAGGCTGCCTTGCCCGGCGTGACTCCATATTTGACCAGCCAGGCTATCCTGACAAATTCTCCCCCTACGTATGACGGCGTAGTCTGCGTCACAAATTCTCCTGCAAGTCGGGCAGAGATTGTTTTTCCAGTCGAGCTGACATCGTGGCCAATAAAGTGCCTTATGAAATACTTGAAACGGTAGGCCTGTAGCATGATTTTTGACATGCCTGCGGCTGCCGAAGCCACAAAGGGCAGGAGCCCGACAGCGAACACATCCTGTGGCGAGACGTTGGTGGTAAGAAACAGAATCAGAAATGGCACCACACTTGCAGGGATGGCAACGAGTCGCCAGTTCAAGCAAGGCAGCTTTAAACCGCGGTACTATAATAACGAATGTATACCACGGACATGCGACATTAGAGGGGTCAGGAGTATCAAGTTTGAAAGCGATCTTTGTCACAGGAACGGCCGGCTCTGGCAAATCTCTGCTGACCTCCAGATTGCTGCAGTGGTACAAGGACGCTGGTGCTTTTCCCGCGAGCCTCAACCTTGACCCGGGCTCGATAAAGCTTCCATACGAGCCTGACGTCGATGTTAGAAATTACATCCAGCTCGAGACATTGATGGATGATTATGGTCTTGGACCAAACGGGTCGCTGGTGATGGCAAGTGACATGATAGCCACAAGGCTCGACGAGATCCAGCAGGAGGTGGACGAGCTGAACCCCGACTATATCATCATAGACACGCCGGGTCAAATCGAACTCTTTGCGTTCAGAGCAAGCGGCCCATACTTTGTTTCGAACCTGAGGGCAGAAGACAAGGCGACTGTCTTTGCGTTCGACGGCATGCTTGTATCATCACCGGTG
>DATEIL010000130.1:0-4949 GCA_035279085.1 Nitrososphaera sp. | reverse complement strand
ACATGATTGCAAATCCGCCTCCGGTCTCCCGCCTTCAGCAGCCTTCGACGCCCTCTGAGGAAGAGGAACCGCCTGCAGCAGCAGGAACGACTACTCTGGCAATGCTTTCCGGCGCTTCGGTACAGGGAAGTCCTGACTATTCGCCTGATCCGGCCGAAGTCCCGCTGGGTAACAAGATCGTATGGAAGAACGAAGACACCGCCATCCACACTGCGACATCCGGCACAGGTCCGGAAGACCCTGACAACAAAAAGTTCTTTGACACAAGCCTTGTCAACCCCGGAGAGAGCTCAAAACCAGTGGAGCTGACTGGCGTAAAGGAAGGCGACTCGATAAACTACTACTGCTTCGTGCACCCGTTCATGAATGGCAAGATCACGATCACGGCAGCAGCTGAAGCCGGCGGCCAAGGAGGAGGAAGTAGTAGTGCCGGCGGTGCCCCATCGGGCCCGACAATCGACATCCTGGTCGGCTCGGCCAACCAGGGCGCCCCTGACTTCAAGCCTGACTCGCTGACCGTAAAGAAGGGCGACAAGGTGACAGTGGTCAACCAGGACAGCAACATGCATACCGTGACAAACGGCGAGAGCGCGACAGACCCGAACTCGGCCAAGCTGTTTGACACGAAATTTCTGGAAAGCAAAAAGACTGCGACCATAGATACAGCCAGCATCGATCCGGGTTCATACAACTATTACTGCCAGGTCCACCCGTACATGAAGGGCACCCTAGTGGTGGAGTAGTAGTAAGTAGCCAATGAACCTGCTCAAAACCCTCTCCTTTTCTTCCCTCTTTGTACTTTTTTCATTGATCTTTATCGGGGGATATGTCAGCGCGTCCGGCGTGGGCCTCACCTGCCCTGATTGGCCGCTCTGCCCAAAGGGGCTGATACCTGGAAGCGACTTTATAATAGAATACTTCCACCGCTCTGTAGCCGCCACCACCGGCCTGCTGGTAGTCACGACGATGGCATTTACGCTAAAGTCTCGTAATGCTCCAATGGGCATGAAAATCGCGTCAATCATTGCAGGGGCGGCAGTAGTCGGCCAGATAACTCTTGGAGCCGTGGTGATCGTGGAGAGGCTGCACGCGCTTTTGGTAACCGGCCACCTTGCGCTTGGGATCGTGCTTTTCTCGATGGTGCTTATCACTTCAATGTATGCGTACAGGATCGAGGACAGGCGCGGCGTACGGCTGCCCCAAGGGCACAATAATATACAGGACGCGCAAAAGATCTGACCACGTATTTCCGCTCATGAAAGTCGTCGTGGCTGCGTTTCTTGCACTGGCGCTGTTCGCTCTTGTAGCATCTACTGCTGTTGCTGGCATTGCAGTGCCGCCCGCCTACGCCCACTTTAGCCATTTTGCCCACTACAACGCCCGTGGCGACGGCGTCGGCGACTATTACGTCTACTTGCAGCTAGAGCCCGACTACACCAAGCCGGGGGAGCCGGCGGCAATCATGTTCAGCGTACAGGACGAGGACGGCCGGGACACGCAAAACCTAGAGACGTTTGTTGAAGTATACGCCGCCGACGGCCAGCGCCTGCAGGCGTATCCGTGGACAAAGCAGGACGTCGGCGACTTTCAGATGTTCTATACATTCCCGTACACGGGCAACTACCAGGTAGTATTGAGCATTGCGACCGGCCAGGTCAATTCAAATTCAATAGATCCGCCGCGCAGCACCCTTGGAGGTAACGCGGGATGCGAGTGCGAGCGGTTGATATTCAACGTTGCAATTTCCGAATCCTTTGGCACGATCTTTGTGTCTACCATCGCCGGCGCCGTCTTTGTCCCCCTTGTCCTCTTTGGAGGCGTCCTCGGACTGACATACTGGAGCAGGAGAAAGAATGGGCAGTTTGTCACAGGGCCCGGTGACATGATGCGCTACACCATCATGTTCACGGCCATTGCTGGGGGACTGGTGCATTTTGCAGTATTCTCGGGCCATGCGTCGCTCCGGCTTGAATACAGCATTTTCCTAATAGTCGCCGGTGGAATGCAGATCACCTATGGGATATTCTACACCATGCTAACGCTCTTTGCCTCAAGCGGGCGGGTTGCCAACCTGCACGACCACTACAGAAAGACCGTGGCCACAAACCTGTTCGGGCTCATAGGGACTGCGGTGCTTATCGGCCTCTACCTCTATGCCGTCACGTTCCCACCGCCCCTTTCACCAAATAACGTGCCTGAGGACGTTGACATTGCCGGCATAGTCGCAAAGGCCGTCGAAGTCTTTTTGGTGATAGGAATTGTCTACCTTATGAGGCTTGAAAAGCGCCAGCTGGTGAGGCAGCTGAGCGAGCAGGTCTAGCAGGTAAAAAAATAATAACAAAAAAAAGACAGATCATCATCCAGTAAAACATAAAACACCTCATGGCGGCACAATAGGGCAGAGAGAGATAGATAGTATATGGCTTGGAAAGTAATGATGCCGAGAAAGATAATGTACGGCAAGAACGCCGCAAAGGAGTTCCAGTATCCGGACAATGCTCTTGTTATAACGACTACCACGCCTGACATTTACAACAAGTGGCTCGATTACATGGGGATAAAGAACTATGAGCTGTACGACAAGGCGACGCCCGACCCTGCGATAGAGACTGTAGAGGCGATAAAAAAGCAGTACGAGGGCAAGAAAGTCTCGTGCTACATCGGCCTCGGCGGAGGAAGCTCGATGGACATTTGCAAATACCTTGGCAAAATGACGGGCATCCCCAAGATACTGATACCTACAACTTTTGGCACAGGGGCAGAAATGACTACCTATGCGGTGATCAGCTTTGACCACAAGAAAAAGCTCCTGCAGGACGAAGCGTTCCTTGCCGACTCGGCGATTGTGGACCCGTACTTTTTGCCCGGCACGCCCTTTAACATCATGAGAAACTCTGCGTGCGACGCGGCCGCCCAGGCATCCGAAGGCTATGACAGCAAGCTTGGAAACCCGTTCACACAGTTCTTTTGCAAGGAGGCTTTTGATATCCTCTATGACGCAATAATGAACGACAAGCAAAACCTTCTGCCCTATGGAGCAATGCTGTCCGGCATTGGGTTTGGCAATTCTTCTACCACGCTTGGCCATGCGCTGTCGTACGTGTTTTCAAACGAAGGCGTGCCCCACGGCTACGCGCTGTCGTCGTGCACAACCGTAGCCCACAAGTTCAACAAGTCGCCGTACTACAAGAGGTTCAAGGAAATCTGCCAGAAGCTAAAGTTCGAGCCTTTGAAGCTAAAGCAGCCGCTAGATGCAGCTGCCGACGTGATAATGCCTGACAGGGGACACCTTGACAACAACCCAATCCAGGTATCAAAGCAAGATGTTATCACGTGCCTTGACGAAATCGTAAACAGCAACCCGCTGGCCTAGAGCGAGACAGAGAAGCTATAGATAGAGACATAGACAGACGGACGCTCACTCACATGCACCCGCCTCTCTATTTCTATTTATGATGCGCTGGTGTGGGCTGCCGCCGGGCAGAGATCTGTAGTACAAGATCCGCCAGCATCCAGACAAAAGCCGCCGTCCTAGTCAGTCTGAAAGATTTGCGCCTCTCTTGAAAACATATACACTATATGCAGAGAGAGGCATATGGGAGAGTCAGTCGGCATGCATATGTGCGTCTGGGCTAGCCGTCAATGCAGCAGTAGCCGCAGTCGCAGGGTTTTTCCCCAAATGATTCGCATCTTGTTGTATTTTCTTGCATCTCGAGTATACGCGCGCGTTTTATGCATATAGTAGTTGCTCAAGACGGCCTTTGAATAATCAAAAGTGTGCAGAGAGGTTGTCGGATTTTTTCCATCCTAGAGGTGCTTGCGACATCAAAACGCAGGCTAATGCCCCGATCACAACAGGCGCGCGTGTGCCTATAGAGCCGAGCTTGCTACATATACATCCATTGCATAGAACATGCAACAGGTGTCGGCAGGCAGTGCTGCAGGAATTGAAAAACAATGGCTTTACGTGGATAGACGTGAGCAAGCCTACCCGGGCCGAAATGAACGAGCTCGGCCAGAGGTTCCGATTCCACGAGCTGAACTTGGCTGACTGCCTTTCAAAGATACAGATCCCAAAAATCGACAGGTACCCTGATCACATATTCCTAATCCTCCATTTTGCCGCGGCCGAAGAGGAGAGCATTCCAAAGTCGACCCAGCTGGCAGCCTTTATGGGCATGGGTTACCTGGTGACGGTCCATCAGGGAGACCTAAAGCCGGTGGTGGAGATTTTTGAGCAGTGCAGGACAAGTGACAAAGCCCGTCAGGAGCTGATGGGCAGGTCCGCCGGCTACCTGTTCCACAGCCTGGTCGATGCGCTCACTGACGACCTTTTAAATGTCGTTAGAAAGCTGGTGGGAAACCTGGACGACATTGAAGACGTTGTATTTGACGAACAGGCTACTGCGGCAAGGGAGATTTCATACATCCGCCGGCAGATTACATCGCTTCGGCGTATAGCCATCCCGCTCAGGAGGACAGTGAACGAGATAACCTCAAAGGACCTCCAGCGTTTCTCAGAAGAGGATCTTACACTTTATTTCGACGATGTCAAGGACCACATCGACAAGGCCATTGATACGATAGAGGAATCAAAAGAGACCATAGAGATCTACAAAGACACCGACTATATGCACGGGACGGACAAGGCAAACAAGATCCTCGCAGTCCTGACTATCATATTCACGCTGTCAATGCCGGCAAGCATCATGAGCTCATTTTATGGAATGAACGTCCCGCTTCCGGTATTGGAACCAAGCGTCTTTGGGGAGTTTGCAATGTTTATCCTGGTAGTCTGTGTGTCCGGAGTTATTGCGCTTGGAATGGTGGTGTATTTCCGCAGGATAAAATGGATCTAGGTCTAGAGGTAATTCTACTGGTGCGACTCTGACAGCCGCTCTGATGGGAAGTGCCAAAATCGATGTTTTTGCCAAAAATCTATGTAGCCC
>DATEIL010000129.1:0-2827 GCA_035279085.1 Nitrososphaera sp. | reverse complement strand
CAGCGACTTTGCAATCCAACCAAAGGCGATTATCTTGGTGGACGACGAACCTGACATTGTGGCAATTTTCAAAAGGGCCCTTGAATTTGCTGGCTATACCGTTTTCGGTTTTACAGAGCCGGACAAGGCACTGGAACACATAAAGTCAAACCCTGAAACCTGCGGGCTGATTATCTCTGATGTTCGGATGCCAAACATCAATGGGATCGAGCTTGCAAACAGAGTGCGCCAAATCAAATTGGCTATACCGTTCGTTCTGATGTCTGCTTTTGAAACGGCAAATCTTGGCGTCCCACCTGAATTGAAAATCGCCGCTTTTCTGCAAAAGCCGGTAAGGCCGATTGAATTGAAGAACCTAGTCTGCAGCTACCTACCACTTGAGGCAAAGTAGTATCAGCAGGAAGGGCTTTTCATGCGTCTAAACTAGCCCGATTTGCAGTCCTGTATCAGTCCCCCCGGGGTACTACGGGCCGAAGAAGGAGCAGGCAGGAAATGAAACAGACCAGCGGCAGCAGCATCTCGCCCGCAGCTACCGGATATGGCTCTTTTATCAATACCATGTTATTGTCCTCAAAAAGCGCCCGGGAGTTTCCGAACTGGTTCCCTTGTTCTCAGGCCGGTATTTACGCATCAAGTGTTACTGCTATACATAAATAAATCCGTATTCGGTCTTCGATATTGAACACCGGACTGGACACCAAGCAAGCAATTGCAATGTCAATGGCGGTACTGCTTGTGATATCAGCTGGGCTAGTCGTATACGTGCATCCGGCTTTCGCAACAAAAGCTACCAAAAGCGACAACAAAATTGTCATAATGACTCAGAACCTCTACCAGGGAGTGGATCTTCGTCCCCTGGCAACCACCACTACACCCACACAGTTCTTTACCGAAGTTGGATTGGCCTATAACAGATTCCTTGCAACCGACTTTTCTTCACGGGCTGAAGCTATCGCAAATGAAATAAAGGCAGCCAAGCCCGACATAATTGGCCTTCAGGAGGCCATAATTATCAGGACGCAAACTCCTGCAGATGGTCCGGCGACCCCTGCGACAGCAGTGACTGCCGATTTTATAGAGATATTGCTTGACAAGCTGGAAGCCAAGGGACTCCATTATTCTCTCGGGCCGGTGCAGACTGGCTCTGACCTGGAGGCACCGGGCCTGTTTCCTACGGGCCTGATGGATGTTAGGCTTACAGACAGAGACGCCATTCTGATAAAGGACAACTTGAAAGGATTGTTTAGCACTTCAAACCCGCAAGGGGGGCAATATCTCGCAAGGTCTGCCCTCCCAAGTCCATTTGGTCCTTTGAGCACACCGCGTTCATGGGTATCCCTTGACATAACCTTTGATGATGGGAGAAAAGCCCGCATAGTATCGACACACCTCGAACCACTCGTTCCTTCAGTCCAAGTTGCGCAGGCCGCAGAGCTGATCGCGGGACCTGGAGCCACTACTCTTCCCTTGGTATTGATTGGCGACTTTAACTCAAATGCAGACGGAAGCGGTACTGCGACCTATGGGAACCTGGTTAATGGAGGCGGTCTGAAGGATGCCTGGAGCATCTTGGGGGTTGGCAATGGATTCACATGCTGCCAAGACGCTGATCTGCTCAATCCTGCCTCCGCCTTTTCTCGCAGGATAGACTTGGTTCTGTTCCAGGGGACATTCAAGGTCCAGTCAATTGATGTCATAGGTGACAGTGCAGAGGAACGTACGCCTTCAGGTCTGTGGCCCTCTGACCATGGAGGGGTGGTTGCGAAGCTCAAGTTGGCTCCATCAAAGTAGCTGAAGAAGGCTCTTGCTGCCGATCGTGAAATACGGGAGCAGCAAGGTCTCCATTTGCATCTGAAACCATTCACACATTGGCGAATAATGGTTTTACCAATGCCTGCTCGTAGCTATTTCCGGTATGTGCTATAGTTTTTTTACTCGCGTTGCAAGGATCCGAGTCGCCGATTTCCAAATGCATGCATTAACCAAAGATAATAACCGGTCAAACTACCACATATGCATGCGCATGTGTGTGGCGCGCGATATTAACATAGAATTACCTATTTGAAGACATTCACTTTAAGTAACTCACCCGGCGCGGTAATTCCGAGAGATTTGGTCAAAGATAAGATGGCGCTTCCGTTTGAAGTGACCTACAGCGAAAAGCCAGCAAAAAAGTCTAGGACCATGAAGAGGTTGGCAGTAATTGTAAAGCCCGAAAAAGTGGATGGAATCATTGCGACTCTGAGGCAGCGCAATCTGGAATCAACCATCTATGACGTAAAGCGGGCGGATAAGGAAAGGGAACGGGTGACCTCTGGAAGAGGCATGGGGACAATAGACTTGACATATACAACACGAAAAGTAATTGCTACCGTGGTGAATGCAGATGATGTGGAAGATGTCGTAGAGATATTCAGGGGAGCATTGGGGAAGGACGGCGGCGGCGTCGTGGTGGTATCGCCGGTAGACGACCTGATACGGCTTTAGGCCCTCTTACCGGAATTGATTGCGATGATATAAAAACCACCAAGTGGCCTTTTTTTGGTCCTGTTACCTTGGCGGGTGCTACAACTAGCCTCACAAGTGGTTAGCACCCAAGAATGTAACAGAACCGCAATACCGTCTTCAGTGCTCTATAGCTGCGGCGAAAAAACCGACCTTACTTCAGTTCCCATTTACGTATCTTTGAAAATGAAAACAACATTGTTCTAGAATATTTGCAGCTGCAATCTTACCGACAGTGATAAGAGCAACTAGCCAGTTGAGCACTGCATGGCAATCCTCGTTACATCATCGATGCCGGGTCTGACGAAAGAGATCTATGAGC
>DATEIL010000128.1:0-8078 GCA_035279085.1 Nitrososphaera sp. | reverse complement strand
CGCATACTTCGCCCCACGATCTGATGGCGCATTGTTCAGCTTCGAGTAATACTTTCAAGATTGAAGTGATATCTTCCCAGTTGTCTGGAAGGAAGGCATCAGGGCATCCGGCCTGATCTGCAAATTTCCTGATATCTCTTGGCAGAGATCCTCCAAGTTCATACAAACGCGGAGTCATGGCTTCAAAGTGATTCCTGTCTTCGATTCGTGCATCTTCAACTATTTCCTTTATTCCTTCTCCCTCGAGTCCGGTGCAGTGCATTCTCAATATGGTGTAATAGTAGTAGGTAGTGAATTCAGCTCCGACGCCTGCAGTGATGAGTTTTATCAGTTTGTCGATGTCAATGCCGTTCTTCCTGAGAACTTCTAGGGCTACAATGTTTGGTACATTTCCTTTTGTCGTGGGACTACTGGACATATATTGGATCAATCTGGCGAAAGATGGCGTTAAAGAGTTTTTGAAAATCTGTTCTAATACATTCTTATGCAATTTTTCTCAACGGAATTTTGGTTTGTGACAATTATTAAAAATGAAATTGCGCAGCTCTATTTCATGTTAGTCTCACGTCACAGTTTCAAGAAACGGAATCAGGTTTATCAGAGCCGCCTGCCAAGTATTGCCGAAATCTGCCCGTCATGGCATAAGCGTCTGGAGCAGGTTCCGGTAGCAAGAATTTCTCTGAATTGGATATCATGGCGGAACCAGATGCAATGTGCAGAAACATGCATTGTTGGGGAAGCGCACAGGTTTTCCTCTTCGTATAAGGATGAATGCGGCCAATGTCTAGCTTACAGCCAACAATTCCTGAATATGTATGAAAAGGAATCATATAGAGAGCTGAACCAGGGTGTAAATGATTTTGCCGGCCACTTTTGTCGATGCCATGGTGGCTCTGCGGAGAATTCGCCAAAAAGGAGGCAGTTGAAGTGGTTTGATAGTTTCTTCAGATTTGACGATAGCATGTTCGTATACCAGTACCGGAGTGCAAGAGAGTGATAGGCAGTTCCTTCTTGACTGGGGGAACATCGTAATGCTTTTTATTTTTCCATGTCTGATTATTTCCTAGTTTGCGAAAGCGCAGGCCCGTTCTGATTAAAGACGATAGTCAAGCATGTGTTGACGCAGTTGAGCTATTAGGGCAAAATGGGATAGATTTTGTCGAATATGACATCAGCAAGTTTGCGGAAAGCTGCTGTGGCGACCTTCCCACGACAAAGGCACCGTCTATCTTCGGACCTGAGGGCGTATTTAAGGGCCTGCAAGGAGTTGAAGAATATGTCGCAGTTGTAAAGGCGGCTAAATCAACAACGCCGGGTCCAGAACAAGAGTCAGAAAGTGCGTACTGGTAGACCCTCAAGGATATGGCTGTGTTGATGACAGAGATGACGGGTTTTTGCACTGCTGGCCATTGCAAATACCAGATATCAGCGGCTCATGTACGAGTCGGCGTCGCATCCAGCGCCCAGGGCGCACAGAATGTTGTCCAGGCTGTATATCCGTGCGGCCTTGGAAGCACTGTCAACTGCATCGCCTAGGCCGCTTGATTCATAATTTAGGATAAGGAACCCCAGAGTCAGAGCGCATGCGAATATTGCTGCCAGTCCAAAGTAGAGATTCCTTCCCATGAGTGAGAGATGCAAACTCGGAGATTCTAATTAGCTATCTGTCACCTCCCGCCAGTAGGGCATCATATTGAATCCTGGCCACATTCCTCCAGGGGGATATGTGATTGCGTTGTAGTTACATAATTGCCAGAGACTATGCAAGAGATGGGAATGACAAATTGCCAGAGGGCTCTCCACAGTGGGATTCATGCCAAAGCAGCCAATAGGCGGCGTGAGTTCTTCAGAGCAGGACAGACATATGTGATTTCGATAAATGCAAGGCACTTTCTTCGATGAATACTAACTGACTAACTAACTAACACTCAAACCTGTTAATGACAGCCCTGAGGCCGACATAATTTTCGGTAACGTTGATCGCCTCTTCGATCCTGTCTAGCGAATACCTGTGAGAGACAATTGCAGATAGGTCGACGATTCCCTCAGCTGCGACCCATGCAGCTTCCTTCAATGTGTGCGGCAGCGAGCTAAACGATCCTGTTATGGACACCTGGTTGTAATGGAGCCAGTTGGCGTCAAAGGAAAGCTTTTGACCTGTGGGCATTCCAGCAAAGAGGCTCACCTTTGAGTTTTTCCCGGCAATCTTTTCAACGAGGCTAAATGCTGAAGGGCTGCTAGTGGCTATCACGACTGTCCCTATGCGCGAATTGCTGCCGGCAAAATCCAATACCTTCGCTGCGGCGTCATCCCCGTATTCAAACACGGCATGGGCGCCGATTGACCTTGCCTTTTGCATGCGTGATGGAATTTTACCAACCACAACAGTTCTTGCCCCCAAATTCCGGAAAAGCTGCAAGTGGAGTAGCCCAACAGGGCCGTCGCCAATTATGACTACGGGCCGCGTATCGCTGAGCGACCCCAGCTGCTGCAGGCTGTTTATGCAGCATGCAAGGGGTTCAAGAAGAGAAGCCTCCTCATCCCCCATGCCATCAGGAACCTTTACGAGCCCTCCTATCTTGAGGGTCTGATCTGGTATGCTGACATATTGAGCAAATCCCCCGTCATGGGTCGAACCTACTTCCTTCAAGTCGGCACACATGTTGTACTGGCCATCACGGCAGTACTCGCAATCCAGACACGGGATAATCGGGCAGAGCGCTACCCTTGTGCCTTCTGGCAAGGTTTCATGATTCATAGCAACGCGCTCTGTCAGTACACCGCATACCTCGTGTCCAAGGATCACAGGAGGCCGCACCTTGCGGTGACCGTTTCTAAATACGCGCGCGTCATAGCCACACACGGCACACGAACTTACCTTGAGCGACGGCCTATCCTGCGGGCAAGCTGCCCTTTCAAGTGAAATTTTCTCAGGACCGTAAAAGACTGCGGCCTGCATGTCCCTCATGCCGCCGCCACACCACTCCTGCTGTTAGGCTTCAAATATCGGACACAAGAAGTTTATTCTACAAACATAAAAAGGGTTCACCGTAATTACTTCTCAATGACAAGGTTATTTGAGCCCCACATACACATGTACTCCCGCACAACCGACGACTATGATGCCATGTCCAAGGCGGGGATTGAAGTCGTAGTCCAGCCTTCTTTTTGGCTCGGCACACCGCGCACGGGTGTCAGCACATTTGAGGACTACTGGGAACACATGATAACGTATGAGACCAAGAGAGCCAAGGAATTTGGTATCGAACACTTTGTCTGCGTGTCTGTGAATCCAAAGGAAGCAATGGAAAGGCCGCTTGCGTTGGATGCCATGGAGGCCATGAAGAAATTTCTCGACAGGGAACGGGTCGTTGCGCTCGGAGAAATTGGGTACAACCTCATAAACGATCTGGAGGAGGAAGTCTTTGTAAAGCAGATGGACATTGCCTCGGACAAGGATATGCTCATGACAGTTCACCTCCCGCATAACAACAAACCCGAGGGGATGAAGAGGATAGAGCGCATTCTAAAGAGCGAGCAGGGTCGCCGCTACAATCCGCGAAAAATACTGGTGGACCACAATGTAGAGGAAACAATCGAAAGTACTCTGCAGCTCGGCATGTGGGCTGGCCTATCGGTATATCCTGTGAGCAAGTTGTCACCCGAGCGGGCCATTAACATTATTAAAAAATACGGAAGCGAACGAATCATGATCCACAGCGCAGCCGACTGGGGAGTGTCTGACCCTCTGAGCGTAGCTCTGGTTGCCAGGGAGATGAGAAAGGCAGGATTTAGCACAAGTGAAATTGAACAGGTAACCTTTTACAATGCGTACGAATTCTTTAGGCAATCTCCGAATTTTACTTGGAAGCCATGAAACTGGCGTTTAGCACCAATGCATTCAAGCGGTATCCCCTTGTAGAATCTATCAAAAAGATTGCAGAGGTTGGCTACGATGGAGTGGAGATACTTTGCGACCGCCCGCACGCATATCCACCGGACATGGTCGACGGAAACTCGCTCCTAGTAAAGGAGGCAATCGCGTCCTGCGGCCTGCAGATTTCAAACCTAAACGCGTTTACGCTGTACGCCATTGGCGACGTATATCATCCGTCGTGGATAGAAGACGACGAGCGGCTAAGGCGAGCGCGCCTTGAATACACAATAAACTGCATCAGGCTGGCATCCCAGCTTGGTGCAAGGAACCTATCGACGGAGCCGGGCGGTCCTCCAGCGCCGTCCAATGCGAGCCGTCCGCAGCTTGAGAGGCTCTTCCTTGACGGGCTAATGACTGCGGCAAAGGAAGCGGAAAAAGAAGGTGTCCTGTTGCTCGTCGAGCCCGAGCCGCAGCTACTGATAGAAAACTCGACTCAGTTCAAAAAGCTCATGAGAGAGGTCTCGTCCGACTCTGTAAAGTTGAACTTTGACATCGGCCATTTTCACTGTGTAAATGAAGATCCGGCAAAACTGGTGTATGAATTGTCTGACTATATAGTGCACTTCCACCTTGCCGATATCTTAAACAGGGTGCATAACCACCTGATTCCGGGAAAAGGAGAGATAAATTTTCGCTCAGTCTTTGAAGCAATGGACGAAATTGGCTATCGCGGATATGTCACGGTGGAGCTTTATCCTTATCAGGAGAACCCGGTACAAGCAGCGCAAGAGGCATACGGCCACCTTTGCAAGATCATAGAGTCGATGCGGTAAGACAGTATCTGCTGCTAGTAAGGCTGCCAAACGTATTTACCGCGCCATCCAATATCCTTGCAGGCTACTTTGCGGCAGTGCCGGTAGCAGAGGCAAATGGCCCGCACCTCGCAGCCCTTGCAATATCGTCTGCTCTTCTCTACGTCGCAGGGATTGTGCTCAACGATTATGCAGACATTGAAGTGGACAGGGTTGAAAGGCCTTCAAGGCCTCTCCCATCAGGCGCAGTCCCAAAAAAACACGCATTGGCCATCGCAATCACGGCAATCGTTATCGCTAACGCGCTGGCACTGACAGTCAGCACGGTGAGCCTCGCAGTCTCTGCTGCGCTGACAGCTGCAATAATCGCCTATGACTTCAAGTTAAAGCGCGGATCTGCCGCTCCCTTTTCAATGGCATTTACGCGCTTTCTCAATGTCATCTTGGGCGCAAGCCCTGTGCTCCTCTCCTCGCTAACCGGATGGGCGGCACCGGTCGCCGCAACTCTGCTTGCGGCATTTATCGTTGCGATAATGATACTCAGCAAGAGGGAGGTTGGTGAACAGAGGCCTAACGTCTTGGCGGCGGGTGCAATTGTAGCTGCAGTTGCCGCGTCGTTGACTGGAGCAGGATTGCTCCTGCACTTCCAGTTCTGGTTCCTGATACACCTGGCGGCGTTTTCCGGAGTGATGGCGATAACGTTCAGCCAGATAACGCACGCCGGCCCGCAGTCTATCCAGCGGGCAATCAAGAACATGGTGCTTTCGATAATCCTGCTGGATTCGGTGATTGTCGCAGGCACTGCCGGCCCTGCCTATGGTCTGGCAACCGTGCTCTTTATCGTGCCGGCAGTAATTCTTGCAAAAAAGCTGTATGTCACCTGACGCGCTAACTTATTTAAGCCATAAGCAGATATGCCGGGCAGAGCAGGAAAAAAATGGTCGCGCCGGAACATTCAATTGTACTTGACATTGTCGGGCTGCAAGTTGAACATCTCGAGTCGGGTCTGGTTCCAAATATTGCCAAGTTACTGGAATCAGGCGAATATTCAAAGATGGAGCCTGTCTTTCCGGCGGTAACATGTACTGTCCAGGCAAGCATCCTGTCTGGAAAAAACCCGCGGGACCACGGCATAATATCAAATGGGCTCTACGACAGAAGCACATATGCTGTATCATTCTGGGAGCAACCAAGCTCGCTTGTAAAGTCTGACAGGATATGGGACGGCAATTCAGGTATGACGGCGACAACAGCATCATCATCATCGGCTGTGCTGTTCTGGCAGAATACAATGTATGCAAAGCCGGATGTTGTCGTAACCCCGAGACCCATACACCTTGACGAGGGCATGGTTATGTGGTGCTACTCAAAGCCTGTCGGATACTATGAAGAATTGAAGGCCAGACTCGGCGAGTTTGACCTGTCAAGTTACTGGGGTCCGCTGGCTTCACCAAAGTCAAGCGAATGGATAGCATCAGCAGTAGAGCACACTTTGGAGAAATACCGGCCTAACCAGCTTTTCGCATACATTCCGCATGTGGATTATTCTGCACAGCGGCTCGGCAGTTCTGATTCTCGGATACGGGAGGACCTGAAGCGCGCCGACGACATTGTTGGCAGAATAGCCCAAAAGACAGCACAACTTGGGCTTAAGGACAAGACTCAGTTTGTCATCCTGTCGGAATACTCTTTTAATGATGTAAATGGCGCAGTTCCGCTGAACCTTTCTTTGCGCGATGCAGACCTGCTTGCAGTCCGTGAGATACAGGGCAAGGAATACCTTGACTTTGAATTTAGCAAGGCATTTGCGATGGTGGACCATCAAGTAGCCCACATCTTCGTAAAGTCCGGCCACGAGCAGGAAGCAAAAAAGACGCTTGAATCGACGGCGGGAGTGGAAAGGGTCCTTGACGGTGACGGAAAGAGGGCCCTCAAGATCGACCACGAGCGGAGCGGCGAGCTGATCGCAATATCAGAGCGCGACAAGTGGTTCAGCTACTATTGGTGGCATGACGAAAGCAAAGCCCCGAGCTTTGCACGCAGAGTCGACATACACAGAAAGCCGGGATACGATCCCGTAGAACTCTTTTTTGACCCAAAGACAAAGTCGATACCGCTTGATCCGGCACTTGTAAAGGGATCGCATGGGAGGCCTCCAAACCTCGAGACTGGAGAGGGTCTAGCATTCTACGGTTCAAGTGCCAAGCACGGCATAATCATCAACGCCGATTCCGGCGTGGCAAAGTGTACCGATGTCGTAAAGTGCCTTGTGCGAAAATGAAGTATTCAATCACCCTCGCCTCATTCAGGAATGTAGAGCCACTCGAGCAGAGCCTAGCCAGGCTTGCCCCGCAGGGATTTGATGCAGTAGAGATGTACGGCGAGCCGGAGGACTTGGAAATGAACAAACTAAAGGATGCTTTCAGTACAGGTGGACTGCCGGTTTGCGGCATCACAGGAATGTGGGGAAGGGTTAGCAGGCACGGCTGGAAGCGAAAACTGTTGAGTACAGAGCATGACATACTGGCCGCGTCTGAAAAATACGTTCGAGACTGCGTCAGCATGTGCAACCAGCTGGGCGGGAATGAGGTAAACATCTGCCTGTTTGGAGACGACTCAGACAACAGGGATATGACGCATGCAATGATTGGTGCCAAGGAAAAAGAAAAAGCCGCCGAAAGGGCGCTACCCTCCCTGGCGACGCTGTGCAAAGAGGCGAGAGACAGCGGAGTCACGCTAGTGCTTGAACCGCTCAATCGTTACAGCACGCCTTACTGTGCTACAGCGGCAGATGCGCTGGCAGTGGCCAGACGCATTGACGGTTTGGGAATCCTACTGGATACTTTTCACATGAACATAGAGGAGGATAGGTTCAGCGATGCGATACTATCTTGCAGGGATATCCTGATGCATACTCACTTTGCAGACAACAACAGAAAGATGCCAGGCTTTGGGCACACAGATTTTGGCCAGATAGTGTCTAGTCTGAAGGAAATTGGATATGGCAATTACATCAGCTTTGAGCCCAACATACCGGACAGAAATTACGAAGGGACGACAAAGAGGGGTTTGGAGATAATCCGGGGCATAGAATCAGCTCTTGATGGGCACTGAGGTCCTGTGCTCGGTGCAGCTCTTGGCGGATGGATGGACGGATTGGTGGGTTGGGGATGCAGGTTTTCTGGAATACCGCCTGGAGCCAATCTTGGCCCCCAGGCATCTTCTAACAAATAACCGATGTATTGTGCGTGCTTGCTTGCTACGCAGCTAGTCGGTTAAAGCCTCCGGTTACAAGGCTCTTTCCTTGCTTTATCAGGCCGAAAAACTCTGTACCAAGTGGCTCCAGGGTCTTATCATTCATCATTATTGCATAAAGGTCCTTTGCCTGC